>NZ_BAAHXD010000004.1:0-105072 GCF_054657115.1 Methyloparacoccus murrellii
GAATGTGTGCCGCCGCGTGCTTGACGACCGCCTTGCCGGAGAGGGCCTTTCAGGCGCATGTCTTCCGATTCATTCAACCCCGAGTGCCTTGAAGACGGCGTCTAGCGGATCCGAATAGAAACTCGTCTGAAATTTGGCAAACAGTTCGCCCGGTACCGTCGGAATATCCACGACGCTGGACATCGGCAGCAGCAGCCTTTTGGCGCCCGCATCAAACGCGACCTGCAGGCTCTCGGCCAGGTTGCGCACCTGCACCACGGTACCGCCGAGACTCATGTCGCCCATGATCACCATCTGGGGCTGCACGGGTTTCCGCAGGGCGACAGAACAGAGCGCGATGAAGCTGGCCAGCGTCAAGGCTTGTGGAGCTCCGGCATTTTGCAGTTCCACCAGGTGCAGGTGGAAGTCGAGTTCGCCGGGCTTGATCGAGGCACTCACCCGCGAGGCATTAGCCTTGAAGTAATCGTGCGCCACTCTGACCGGCTCCCTGGGCGCCGAGCCGGAGGCCGAAATCTTGCCACTGCCGGGAATGCTCTGAATTTCCAGCCGATAGGTCCCCGGCATTTCGGCGGTGCCCATGCTGATGGTGTGGAGCGTTCCCGGATTCAGGCGCCCGTCCGGAATCAGGGCGCCGCCGGATTGTTCCGGCACCGAGATGAAACGCTCCTGTCCGTCCTCGAGATCGATATAGGAAAAGTGGACATCGTAGAACTCCATGCCGCCGATCTTCTTCAACTGCTCCTTCACCCGGCGACGGGTTTCCAGAGCATATTCCAGACACTTCCGGACCGATTCCTTCCCATAGTCGCCGGCCGGGCAGATCAGCTTCAATAGGCCCGACACGGTCCGCCGCACGGCGATGGTGTCGCGCTGGTTCAGGTTGTTGCCCAGCCTGAACCACTTGTCGATGGCATCCGCAAAATTGACCTTGCGCATTTCCCGCAGGTACTCGGCCAGATAATCGACGATCAAGCCGTACTGATTAGTGAAGAACTCCGGCCGCATCTTCGGGATTTCCCAACCCGGGATGTAGGCATGGAAACGATCGAAGAACGCCGAATCGATCATGGCCTCGGGGAATGGCGCCAGCAGGTGCGATGTTTTCACCAGCGATTCGACACTCTGGTTGATGTTGCCGATGAAGACCAGGGAGGCGTTGGCGTTGATCGACTCGCGTCCGCGCGAGAAGGAGCCGGAAGCCATGTAATCCTTCATGATCTGGACGCCGTCATGATCCTTGAAGGTGATGCCGGACACCTCGTCGAAGGCCACCGTATCCCAGAGCCCCACCAGGCCGACTTTCCTGGCCCCCATGTTGTAGAACAGGTTGGCCACCGTGGTCTGACCGCCGGACACCAGGATGCTGTTCGGGCTGATCTCCTTGTAGATGTGGCTCTTGCCGGTGCCGCGTGGCCCCAGCTCGCAGAAGTTGTAGTTGTTTTCCACCAGCGGAATCAGGCGGGCCAGCAAGTGCCACTTCACCCGTTCCTTGAAACAGGACGGCTCCATGCCGGTCGATCGAATCAGGGCATCGATCCAGAGTTCCTCGGTAAACGCCTTGCGACCCTCGAACAGGCCCGGCATGTCCATGTTGGGCATCTGGATCGGTTTCAGATCCGTGACCAGAAACGGTGAACCCTTCTGATTCTCCTCGAACCGATAATGCAGCGTGACGATGCACCAGATGCCGCCCACCAGCAGCTTTTCGTACTGGCGCACGAACGCGTCGGAAATCTCGGCGTTCTTCACGCCCAGATTGGAGAGCAACGCCTCGTAAACGTCACGCTTTTCGTTGAGCTTGACGGTGACCTTATCGATGACCTTGTAGCTGCCGCTCTCGCGGATCTTGGACTTGATCTTCTCCGCCTCGTCGGGGCGCACGTAATTCTCGGCCAGGATGCGCTTGACATGGCTCAACCCCGACTCGAGAGTCGCCTCGTCGTCGGATGCGCAATACATGCCCAGCAGGTACTCCAGCACATAGACCGGGACGTTGGCCCCTTCCTTGATCAGCTTGGTGAGATCCTTGCGCACCACCTTGCCGGCAAAGTGGGTATTCAGCAGGGTATCGACGCTGGCCTCGGATTGCAGTGTTTCAGTCACGGTTCAGTCTCAAAAATCGTTGGCGAAGGCCAGGTCGACTTTCACCGGCAAGCGGATCACCTCCACCCTGGTCTGGGTATCGCGTGCGATCAGGAAGTAGTCGCGGGTCTTGTCGTAGTCTCCGGACTTCACCGTCAGGATCACGGAGCGCTTGCGCTCGTCCATCAGGTTGGAGGTACTGTCAAACGTCACCGATACCTCATCGCTGATCGGCTCCTCACCGTCACGCAGAGAGATCAGCACGCAGCGCGGCAAAACCCGCTCGGAAACCGGTTCGGTCTGGATAAACTCGAACCGTTGCTTATTCGTCACAACCTTGTTTGATGCGCCCAGTAGGCTGAATTCCACGGAACGGGTCCTGGCGGATTCCTTCTCACTCTCGCGCACGGTGATCACCGGAATGACGATTTCCTGCGGCATGGCACTGCCATGGACAAAACGGGCGCCGCCGGCAAAGTGAAAGCGCGCTGCACCGCGTGGGACAAGGAAGTCCATGCTGCCCTCGCCCGGCGAGGTGCCGGCAGTCACTGCCGTATTGCCGCACCAGGCTTTCGGATGGCTACCCAGTCCCTGGCCCAGCAGGTACCGCTTCTTGACCTTGAGGGTACCCTCCGGCTTCTCGCCCAGGGCGGATTTATCGGCCTCCTCCAGGGGGGATTCCTGATAGAGAAAGCCATGATCGGCCGTGATTAGCACCAGTGAACCGTTCAGGCTGTTGACGATGAAGCTGGTGAGCTGATTCAGTTCCGCCAGCGTCTGGGCCACGGCGTCGAAGGTTTCCCGCTCGGACCCCTGCTTGTCGCCCAGCATGTCGATCCTGTCGTGATAGACGTAAATCACCTTCCGGTCACGGACGAATTCGCGTCCCTTGTCCTTGCCCAGGGCCAATAACTCATCCGCCTTGATCGCCACGCCGGAGACCTTGGCCAGTTGCTGCCCGCGTTGCTCCACCGTGGCGACGATCGCCCCGTCCACCGCCACATCCGGATTCGCGTTCGGTTTGTAGTTCAGCGTCGCGTGAGGCAACAGGGCCGCCATGCCCAAGGCGGTATAGCTGGGCAACACGCCCAGCATGGGGGCAAGGGACGCCTTGAACCGACTCTTGCCGTTGATGTCCCGCGCCAGCTCCTCGGCGGCCTCATAGCGGAAGGCATCAGAAATCACCACGAACACCCGACGGATGCCGCTGTCGAGGTGAACCTTGACCTGATTGGCATAGAAATCCTGCTGGTTGATCCAGCCTGGCACTTGCCAGAGCGCCAGCAAACCGCCATCGCCTTCGAGGATCGGGTTCCAGGCCGAGCCTAGTTGCGGGATGAACCAGCCGGAATAGGCGCTTTCGATGCGCTCACGCAATTCGTGCAGCAACGCCCAGCCCATCGGCTCCACCGCATCGGCGGCGTGGTTCATCTGACGATAAAGCTGATCGAAACGGAACAGTTCGTCCCGGTAGGCGGATAGGGCTGCTTCGGCGTGGGCGAAACTGAATCCACCCTTGTGCCGCGCCGCCAGCTCCAGGAAAGCGGCACCCGCTTCCAGTGCGTCGTAGCAGGCGGCCAGGGCGCGAGTGGTCGGGCTCGCATGGGCCAGCAACTTGCTGGCCCAATGTCCATCCCGGCGACGGGCCATCAGGGCGCGCAAGGAATCCATGTCAGCCCCCTCGCCAGCGATGATCCGCGCCTTGATGTCCTGGATGATGCGCCGCTCGACCTCCTCAAAGGTCATGGCCTCCAGCAGGTCGTCGGCGGAGAGTGGGGCCAGCAGCCCGGATAAGCCCAGTTCCCGCCCCACGGCGCCGGACAGTGCGTCGTAGCTGGTGAAGTGTTGCAGATGCGAACGCCACCCCGAGGCAAATACGCAGGCATTGGCCGCCCGCGCCGCATCGGTCAGAACGAAATGGCCGAGCTGGGCCGGCAACGCCGACCGCAACGCCCGGGCAAAATCCGTCACCAGCATGCGGAACAGCAAGTCCCGCAGTGACGGTTGATCTCCTCGGTAGCCGAACGCAGCCGAGATCAGCGACCAGAAGGCCGGCTCCAGATCATTGCCCACGATTTCGCTCCATGCCTTGGACTCGGCATCGATATGGGCCACCCCATCCACAACCATGCCCGCGAACAGACGCAAAAGAATGGCACTGAGGTCAGCCGGTTCCGCCTTGACCAGCACGGCAATCATCTTCCGGTCCAGATCCTCGGCGGTGTCTTGCGGCAAGACCAACCGCTTCAGGCGCTCGACCCGATCCCGACCGCCCAGGAACACGGATCGGGCCTTGAGATGATCCCGCAACTGCTGACTGACCAGCCCCAGATCCTCCAGCAGCAGCGAAGCATGGTCGGCCCGAAAAGCCTTGCTGCGCAGTCGCACGTCGAGCAACCAGTCATGCGCCGGTTCCGGCTCGGGTTTCGTGCCGTACAGCAGGAACCGCTCGCCCGGGCTGGCCCGCTCCAGTTGAATCTTGATGCCGAGGGCGGGCATGGCATCCATGCTCAGCAAGCTTATGCCCTCGGGCGTCAACTCAGCGACGGAGGACACGAACTCGCCATCGGGATCATGCCAGAACACCACGGCATGCGTGGCAAACAGGTTGCCGAGAGCGGCGATGATGCGGGGTTGGGTCATGAAGGGTTGCTTTCCTCGTTCGGGCTGGCCTCGTCCTGCAACTCGGCCTCGATCTGATCAATGCTCGGAAAGTAACGCGCCAGATCATCCGGCAATTGCAGCTTGTATTCGGCCACCCCAATGGGCTGGGTCATGCCACGCAGGGCATATTCGGCGACGATGCGATGTTGCTGCTTGCACAGAAGCAGGCCGATGGTGGGTTGGTCGTCAGCGCCCTTCAGATGCTCATCGACCAGGGTGACATAAAAATTGAGCCGGCCGGCGTGTTCCGGCTTGAAGGCGCCGCCCTTGAGTTCCACCACCAGGAAGCGGTGCAGGCGGTAGTTGTAGAACAACAGATCGACGTAGAAGTCCTCGCCATCGACTTCCAGGTGAACCTGGCGGCCGGCGAAGGCAAAGCCCTCGCCCAGCTCCATCAGCAGCCGGGTGACATGACGCACCATGGCCCCCTCGATCTCTCGTTCCAGCGCTTTCTCGGACACGCCGAGAAAGTCGAACAGGTAGGGATCCTTCAGGGTTTGTTGGGCCAGTTCCGAATCCGGCGACGGCAAGCGCTGCTCGAAATTGGTCACGGCGTTGCCGGAACGCAGATGCAGTGCGGTCGAGATGTGGTGCCACATCACGTTGCGGGACCAGCCGTTCTCGATGGCCTTGGCGAGATACCATTCCCGCTCCGGGCGGGTCTTCAGCTTGTCGAGCAAGGTGACCTGATGGTACCAGGGTAATGGTGCAAGCACCTCTTGCACACATTCAGGGTCTGGCCAGGCCTCGGCAAAACTGCGCATGTACAGGAGGTTCCGGCGGGAAAAACCCTTCATGTCGGGAAAGGCGGCCTGGAGGTCCTTTGCCAGTTGCTCAATCACCTTGGCGCCCCAGCCTTGGGCCTGTTGGCGTTCAAGGATGTCGCGGCCGATGTGCCAATAGAGCAGGATCAGTTCGCGGTTGACCGAGAGGACAGCGCGCTGCTGGGCCGACTGGATGCGCTGCTTGAGGTCAGTGAGCCAACAAGCATAGTCAGTTGAGGGTGAAATGTGCGGTTGCATGGACCCGTTATGCATGTCCGTCCCCAATTTCCTGCAACTGCCGCAAATCCTGTTCAATTTCTTCCACCGTCGGCAATGCACCCTTCAGGTTATCGGGCAAGGCTTCCGCCAGAGTGTATTCGCTCACACCCATCGGTTTGTTCATGTCGCGCAGGGCAAACTCCACCTCGATGTTGTTCTTGTCGCGGCACAACAGCAGGCCAATGGTGGGTTGATCGTCTTCGCGTTTGAGCAGGCTATCGACGGCCGAGAGGTAGAAATTGAGCTTGCCGGCATATTCCGGGATGAATTTGCGGTTCTTCAGTTCCACCACCACATAGCATTTCAGTGTCACGTGGTAGAAGAGCAAATCGATGTAGTAATCGTTACCGGCGATTTCCATGTGGAACTGACGGCCGATGAAGGCAAAGCCCTTGCCCAGCTCCAGCAGAAACTGGGTGATGTGCCGGGTGAGTTGGCGCTCGACGTCCCGCTCGTTGTAGGGCTCGGGCATGGCCATGAAGTCGAAGGTGTACGGGTCCTTCAGGGTCTGCTGGGCCAGGTCGGACTGGGGCGGGGGCAAGGTGCGGGAGAAGTTGGTCACCGCCTTGCCGGCACGGGCGTGCAATCGGCTCTTGAGTTGAAGTGCCAGCACATCGCGGCTCCAGCCGTGGGCGAGCGTATGCTCGATGTAAAACCGGGCCTCGTCCACGCTGTTGCACTTGGTGAAGATCTGGATGTTGTGGCCCCAGGGGATTTGGTCAACAGCCTGTTGACCAAATGGCAGACCGCTGCTGTCTGGCGCCGCGGCCTCGCCCGCCTGTCCATAGAACTGGAAAAAGCGCAGGCAATACTTCAGGTTGGACGTCGACAGCCCCTTGATGTCAGGAAATGCCCTCTGTAGATCCGCCGAGAGTTGAGGAATGAGTTTGTCTCCCCATTGGCGGTGTGCCTGTTGGTGGGCAAGCATCGCCCCCAACTCCCAGTAGAACAGGATCAGCTCGCGATTGGCCGAGAGCGCCATGCGCAGTCGCGCCGAGACGACACGCTGCTTGATGGTGTTCAGCCACGCCTGGTAGTCGGCCAGGGCGTCGGGCTGCAGCGTCAGCGGGTTGGTCATGGCCGGCTCACTCATCGCCCGCCCCACCCGTCACCGCCTTCACCTCTGCCAGCAAATCCCCGAACTTGCCGTAGTTCACCTTCACCCCGTCATCCAGGTCGAGCTGGATGCGCAGGTCGGCGTGGTGGCGGAGCTTTTCGTCGTAGGCGAGGAGTTCGACGTGTTTTTTGCGTAGTTTTTCGATCTGCTTGTTGATTTTGTTGCGTGTTGCGGTCGACGCTGATTCTGCGTCTTTTTCCAGCATGTCGATGCGGGCCTGGAGCTTGCCGGTGAGGGGCACGACGTATTCCGCGCGCAGGCGGGCGAGTGTGCCTTCGTGGTAGCGGTGCAGGTAGACCAGCGCCTGGAAGGCGCCCTGTTTGCCGCTGGAGAACAGCCAGTAGATCGGGCGCTTCTTGTAGGTTTGCAGGTGGTCCTTGAAGAACTTGTCGGCCAGATAGCGGCGGATCGTCTCGTCCGGCGTTTCACTGACTTTGGGGCCCAGGCTCTCGGCGAGCCAGGCCATGTTCTCGTCCAGCGTGTCGGCGCCCCACACGGCGCGCAGGAACTCGTGCACGCGGTGGGCCGCGTCGTCCTCGAACCAGAACTCGTCGGTGATCGGCACGATGCCGTCTGCGTCGGCCGGGAAGGTCTTGTAGCGGGTCGCATCGAAGCCCTCGTTGCCGGCGTGAGCGTAGATCAGGCCGGGTTCGTCGAGGCTGTAGCGGCCCATCATGCAGCCGATGGCGTAGGAGATAAGTTCCGCCACGGTGTCTTGACGGAAGCGAGTCCATTGCTCCTCTTCGGTGAGAGTGCCGCCGTAGCGATAAGCGGGGTTCACCGTCAGGGTGATTTGTTCGATAGGGACGTCTGGTGCCAGCTCGTCAGCGAGACCGTAAGCATCGATGAAGATGCGGTTGTTTTCCACTTCGAGCCGCTGCATCTCGGCGATGGTGGCGTGGTTTTGTGCGATCCAAGCGGTGTAGCTTGATTCGAGAGTCTGGGCGAGACCGCCCTCTGCACCCAGTAGGGGCAGAGTACGGAAGTCCCAAGAGCGCTCATAGGCATTCCAGTCCCATTTTGAGATATCTATTAGCTGCCTCGCTGAAGCTACTCCAAGGCTAGGTGCAACTGGTATTCTTCCAATATCTCCTGGATTCGCGTTTAGCGTCGGGTTCAAGACCTTGGCTAGAGCCGCATGAACCTTGGAATTAAGTAGTGCCAGATACAGTTCAACACGGTGCTCATCTGAGCAGAATAGTGCATTCGATGCAGAGCTAAAAAGAAACCCTTTTGGCAGGTGGCGTATCGAAAAAAGGCCGCTCGTTATCGACGTCCATGACAGACCAGGTTTGAAGATGAATTCCAGATTCAGATTAACAGCACGAATGCGTCCGCTTTCATGCTCCTCCGTTTGCAATCGCTTTCCGTCTAACTGCCAATTCACGATGTCATCGTAGTGACCGTACCACTTGCGGTATGCGCCACCATTTGCATATGGGAACCACTTTAAACCTGAGTTTTTGGCTTCAATTCTGGTCTTACCAACTCCCACGTGGTTGACCGACACTTCATGCCAAGCACGAACAAATTCCGCATTCAGCCCAGTTGCCATCCCCTTTCTCGTTGAACAGTCTGAATCCAGGGACCGCCCTACCTCGAACGCATGCAAAACTCGCTCACTTACCCAGTATGCCAAAGGACTTCCTGGAATTTTCTTGAAGTCATCTGGCTTGGCAGTGTAGCGCCAGTCGCAGTTCTTATTCTGAATCGCCTCTAGCGTTTTCGGCCCCTGCTGGTCTGCACCCTTGAAATCTGACAGGCGCACATAGGAGCCGATAAATTGCGCTAGATGTTGCTTACTTATCGTGAAGGTGCAAATGGGCACCGTTGCACCATCAAAGCCGGAGTATTCTAGTTGCACTAATGTTGCCAAGGTGGCGTGGTCGATGAAATGGCTGCGGAGTTCTTCGTAGGATGAAATGAACATCCATACGAATGGCGACATGAATCCAAGCTGGCCGGTAGGTTTCGCAAGAGATAAATCACGTATCATGAAGGCCGAAAACAGGTCCTTCTCATATCCTGCATAGTGGGCCTTCAGGTAGCTTTTCAGCACGGGCGTCAGGTACTTGCTCCCCATATACGGCGGGTTCGCCACCACCGCATCGAACTTCCGCCCCAGCACCCTCGCCTGCTCCACCAGCGCCATCAAATCCTGCGCCGCCGCCTGCGCATACAGATCTCCGGTCTCGTTCGCCTTCCCCAAGGCCTCCGCCAGCGCCGGCAGTTGCGCGTTCAGCGCGTCCGGAATCTGGATCAGCGAGCCGAAGGTTTTGGCGTGTTGGAAGGTGTCGAGCAGCGTCTTGACGGTGCTGCGCTGCACGCCAAAGGGCGCAAGGTGGGTGGCGAGTTCGTCCAGGTCCAGCCCCTTGCTCTCCTGCAGGCTCAGCACATTGAGCCGGGGCGGGTCGTTGAACAGGCGGCGGTCGTCGGCGCGTGCCTTCATCAGCAGCGCGAAGCCGGCGAGCTGCGCGGCGCGGTCGTCGATGTCGAGGCCGTAGAGGTTCTTGTCCAGGATCAGGCGCGGGATGTCGCGCAGGCGGTAACCGCGTTCGAGGTAGATGCCTTTGAGCAGCGCGTAGGCTTCGACCAGTATGTGGCCGGAGCCGCAGGCGGGGTCGAGCACGGTGATGGATTCGGGATTCAGGCTGCCGCCGTCCTCGGCCATGCGGGTCTGGATGAGGGCGTCGAGTTGGGCGTTGACCTCGGGGGTTTGCTCGGCCGGCTCGATGTAATACGGCCACTGGCTCTTGAGGCTCGACGCTGGGTTGGCCATCAACCAGAGGCGGCCGACGCTGTTCTGCACCAGGTACTGGACGATCCAGTTGGGCGTAAAAAGCTGCGTGGCGGCGGGGATGTCCTCAGCTCTAACCACCTTGCCGATGACCTGGTCCTTCTTCTCGCTGATGTAGAACTGGTAGAGCCAGCCAATGATCTCGACCTCGGCCCAGTCTTCTTCCGGGATCTCGGCGACCAGCTTGGCGATGACGGAGTCGGTGCGCAGCAGGTTGTCGGGCAGCAGCAGCTCGGTTTCGTCGTCGATGCGCTCGAAGAGGAAGGGCATGGCGGCACTGAGCGCGTTGCACTGGGCGACCAGCAGCAGGCGGTAGAGCTCGCCGTCCTGATTGCCGGCCAGTTTCATGTCGGCAACGGGCTGGGCTTTGAGGCCGGGGAGCACGCCGACCAGTTCGGTGGCGTGGGCCAGAATGTCCGGCAAGCCGCCTTCGCGGCTGGACAGCACGCGATGGCCGTGGCCGAGATAGTCATGGATCTCCATGTAGCGCAGCGCGGCGAAGCGGTTGAACCAGGTGTAGGCGATGGCGTCCAGGGTGTGGGCAAAGCCGTCCTTCTGCAGGCGCTGAATCAGCCGCTCGCGTTGCGGATATACCTTGCCCGGCCAGGCCTGCCCGGCAATCAGTACGAGGTCGCCGGTTTTCTCGGCGGGGGCGATGTCGAGCTGGTCGTTCGTTTCCGAGATACCCAACTGATGGGCCCGCGCCGTCACGGCGGCGATGAAATCCTTGCGCGCCTGCGGGGCGTAGGTCTTGAGCTTGGCTTTGTTCATGGGGACTGCTTATTGGATGCGGGCGCGCTTTCCGGACTGGATGGCGTCGAGTAACTCTGCCTTGAGTCTGGCCACAAAGACTTCGACCTCAGCCTCGGTTTCCAGGTAGATCGTAGGCGATAACTCGGCGGCGCGGATCACTTGGGATAGCTTGGGTTGCGGCACGGGCGGTGTCGGTGGGGTTGCCGGTTTACCTGGCCCGGGTGGCGACACGGGTTTCGCCAACGCGGACTGGATGACGAGCATAGCGTCGTCGAGCAGAGTGCCGCCCTGTTCCTGCAGGTAAAGGATTTTCGGAATGCTGGACAAGCCCGCTACCCGGGTTTTCAGATCCTGGAGCGGGTGCAGCGCCTTGTTGCGCAGATCAGCGTCGGCCTGGACCTGATCCAGGGATTTCCCGACCTCGGCCAGCTGGGCGTCGATGGATTTCAGCGCCTGTTCCCGCTTGTCCTGGGCTGCGGCCTCGTTCACCGAATCGACGGTCTTGATCAACCCGTCGATCCGTGACACCTGTCCGTAAGGTGCCGGGTTCTCCCGAATCGCTTCCAACTCGGCCAAGGCGGCCGCGCTGGCGGATGCCTTGAGCAGCAGGTCGCGGTTGTCGCCAAATCCCGTCAGCGCCTCCAGCAGTTTGCGCCACGTCGGCAATTGGGTCTTGTAGAAACTCACGACGTCGTGGATGTCGTCGCTGGTGTCCAGCCAGTCATGTCTGGCGGTCAGCATGGCGTCAATGAACCCGAAGGCGTCACGGATCGCCAGTTGCCTGCCGATGCGGGTCATGGCGGCGTCGATGACATCCTTGCCGGGGTGGTACTTGATGGCGGCGGTTTGCTGGTGGCTGGCAAGAGCGGACTGCCAATCACCCAGGGCGGCACGAAAATCCGCGATCAGGCCATCGGTGTCTTCACGGGCGATTCTGGAGAACAGTTGCTTGTACAGGTCGCGGGCACGGTTGATCGCGGCGGTGTCCGGCACCTTCTTCTTGAGGATGGACACCTGCCTGAAGCGCACGGATTTGGTGAGTGGGTCGACGGCGCTTTTGGGGTCGAGATCGTTGCCTTCACAGACCAGTTTGATTTCACCGGCCATGAACAGACGCGCCACCAGCAGCACGACTTCCCATTCCGGCTTCCAGCCCCAGGGACTGCCGGTGAAACGGTCGACCACATCCGACAGAAGCACGCGCTCGGCACTGGCCTTGAGCAGGAGGTACTCGCGCAGCTCCTTGATCGCGAGCGGGTTGCCTTCCTCGCCATCCGGGTAGAGGGTGAACTGGCCGATGTCATTGATGGCCAGCACGGCCTTGATTTCGGCGATGGGATCGGCCTGCCTGACCTTCAGATAGGGGAGCTTGGTGTAGGTGTTGGCAATCAGGTAGTTCACCAGCTCGTCGAGCAGGATGGCCGGCGTTCCGGCCTTGATCCGAGGCTTCTGGCCCAGCGCGTAAACGTCGCCGGTCAGCAGCATCTCGCGCAATTGCGCGAGCAGGCGGGCCCGGCGTTCGCGGTTCTCGTCCTTGCGATCCATGAGGATGCGCCTGAGGCTGGCGGCGGCGGTGCTGGCCTTGGGACTTTCGATGTATTTCTCGATTTGCAGGTAAAGCGTCAGCTCGATGTCCAGCCGCTCGCCTTCCGCCATGCGGATGAGGGCGCGGCCACCGGACTCGGCACTGCGCAGGACGCATTTGGCATCGGTGAGGGTTTCGTCGTCATCGCCCAGCGGGGTCACGACGTCAAGACTGAGCGCATGGCTGGCGTGCTTCCAGGGCACGCCGTCGAGCAGACGGTTGAATTCGTAATCGGCCCTGGTGTCCCGGTGCCGGACCTTGGTCTGGCCGCCGAGAAGGTCGTCAAACACCAGTTCGCTCAACAGCCTTGATTTCTCGCTGGCGGAAATGTCGATGTGGCCAATTTCGCGGGCGACATCCCGCTCCTCGTTGGTAAGGAAAAACCAGAGATCGCCATTGCGGCTGACCAGCCGCTGCTGCTCCAGGCGAGCCAGACTTTCCTGAATGCCGCGCTTGAGCGAGAGTTTGTCGGTGTCGATCTGGTCGACGCAAAGAGTCGCCAGGTTATCGATGTTGGGCTTGATGATGTCCGGGATATGGCGGATCAGGAACAGGGCCTTGAGCAACAGGACATCGAAGGCTTCGAGGGCGGAATTGCCGGGGGCCTCATCGATGGAGCGCTTGGCGCTGGTATCGATGAAACTTTCGATGCTGGGATAGAAGTCATGGAGCGGGACCAGCGCGTCGATGTCGCGATCCGCGTTGCGCACGGCGGCCGACTGAAAGGCGTCGAGCAGGGAGCGTTCGCCCTTGGACAGGTGCTTGCCGGTGGCGCCGACCTTGCGAATCGATTCGAAGATCTTCTGCAGCAGCGCAAACTGGTAGGGCGCAAAGGGATAGCAGGCGACAAACTCGGCGGCATCCTGGTAACTCTTCATGGTGACCGAGTTGCCGATGAAGGCCAGCTGGTTGTTGATGATGTCGCCTTTACGCTCAAAGCGATCACGCAAGGCACCATGCGCCGCTTCGGTTTTGGCCAGCAGCCGCTCGCTGATCACCTCGTCGGTATTGGAACTGGCCAGCGACAGGCGGGTGTGGAAGCGCCCCTGAATCTTGGAAAAATCCTGCGACCTGGCCTTGTTGGCTTCGCCGATGGCGGCATCGATGTCTTCCTGGCTGGTGACGATGACCCAGGCGCGGCCCTGACAGAGGGTGCCCAGCTGCTCGGTGATGGTTTGCAGCGTGAGCATGAGCTGGGTGTTGTCGCCGATGAATTGCCCGACCTCGTCGACCAGGAAGATGATGCGGTGACCCGCTGGCCGGGTTTCCAGATAATCCCGGATCATTCGGGCCAGACCCTCGATGTTGATCCGGAAGGTGTCGCGGGCATTGTCGAACCAGGCGGCGGCCGAGGCCTCTGATTGATTCAGGGCCTTGGCCAGGGCTGCGACGACATCGTCGCGGAGAAAATCCACCGCATCGCGTTCGGCATCCCAGGTCGAGCCATTCTTCTCGGCAAAGGCGGTTTTGAAGGTGTCGTAGACGCCCTTGCTGACCAGGTAACGCTCCATGTCGGCGACATGCGGCGCATCGCCGCTGTAGCCGAGCTTTTCGTTGAAGACGCGCAGGAAGACTTGCAGGATCACGTCGCGATCAGACTTGCTATCGGCCTTGGCATCGATGTTGAAGAGCATCACATCCGCATTGCCCCGGGTGGCACGCTGCAGATCGGCGAGGAGCATGGGGTCCCTGATCTTGGATTGATCAAAGAAATCGGCCGCCCGCTTCGTCGTGCCATTCTTCGGGTTGATCGCCTGGATGTTTTCCAGCAGGTAGGAGAGGATCTTGATGAAATGGGACTTGCCCGACCCGAAGAATCCGGACACCCAGACACCCATGCGGGCGGAGAGCACCGGGTCGTTGGGATGGTCGGCCGCCGCCAAATAGGCATCAAAGAAGCGCCGGAAGTATTCGGTGAGCTGCCGGGTGACAACGTATTCATCAAGTTCCTGCCAGATGCTTTCGGCGTCGCGCTGATCGGCCTTGATGACGCCATTGATCGGGCGGTCGATGGGTTTGGTGAAGAGTTCCCTGATGTTCATGGTCCGGTTTTCCGTCTTGGCTCGTCCAGGATTAGGGGATCAGTCGGAAGGCCCGGTAATAGTGGTCTTCCGACAGCTTGTTGAAGAGTCGCAGGGAGTAGCCGTCATACTTGCCGGGAAAGAACATGACCAGCGGCGTGTCTTTCATGAGCGGATGCAGGGCGGACAGCAGCGTGTGGGTGCGGATCATCGGATATGCCGCCCCGACGTTCCACAGCATCAGCAAGTCGAGATGGCTGATGTCATGCCGGGCCACCAGCCGTTCGGCCAGCCGATCTTCCTTGAGAACCCTGCGGAGAGACTCCAGGGTTTTGGCGTCGCCCTGGGTGCGCTGCATGTCCAGCGCCCTGTCCAGCAGTCTGCGATCCTCCAGCAGCCCGATGGTCAGATCGAAGAGGTTGACGGCGGAACTGCGAATGGCCGGTTGGTGCTTTTCCAAAGCGGGCATTACTACCTCGCGAAGAAAAGCACGCATGGCCATTTCCTCCTCTGGCGGGTAATCAAAGATCCAGAAGCCGATCTCATTGCCCAGGCCTTGATTCCGGAGAAAGTCCGGAGACGTCAATTTTGGCAGGATGCCGTTCAGCCGATCTTTGAAGCTGCCACTCAAGTTTCTATCTCCATGATGGCGAGAATGTCGCCCCAGCCGAGGCTGTTGAGGTGTCTTGCAACGAGCGGGTGCACGTGGGGAACCGTCAGTTCCAGGCCCCGGGTCGATTTCAGGTAACCGGCTTCCGCGAGAATGCGAACGACTACCTGGAAAACCTTCTTGCGGGTGCTCTCCGACCATTCGGAGACGATCGGATCCCGATGTTCGCACTCAACAAGGAAATCTCCCCAGCTTTTCGCATCCAGCGTCCTTTCCAGTCGACGGAGCCGTTCGCGATAGACATCGTTCAGATAATCACCCAGCAAACGGCTGTGCTTGACGGCGCAGGCAAACAGGATTTGCAAAGCCACTTCTCTGGTGCCCTCGGCCACCAGCCGTAACGTCTCTTGGCGGGCACCCGCAAATCGGTTGCGGATAAGACGGGCTATCCGCCTGGCGGTCGCAGGCTTGTTTTTTTGGAGAAGGTTTTCCTCGAGGCTGAATGCCCGTCGCCAAGCCGCCTGATCCGGGTCGGTTAGCATGAAGGCGGCTATGCGCCGGCTTTCCGGCAACATCAGGGAGCCGGCCGAGACTTCGGCATTATAAAGATTCGGATCTCTCATCCTGCACGCAACATGACTTGTCTTATGGGCTTGCGAACTGGGGCTTCCGGGTTACCGCCAGTCAACAAGGTCATGCCACTCTCGCGCCGTCTGCCTGAGGGGAGGGGAGAGGGGCGGGTGGGGGATATCCAGGTGGCATGACGTTGTTGGCACCCTTCATCGGCACAACCGCTGAACATGATCTGGGTCAGGCATCCCGACTAAGCCGGCAATCCGGATGATCCGTCGGCTGATCCCTTGGTGGCCGGAGTCGCTCGGGTGCCCGCCGCAGGTCGAGGCCGGTACCGACGGTATTGCCCCTGGCCTAGCCGTTCCACGAGGAATCCAGAGCCATTCAGGTCAAGGCGTGTCGGCGCGGTCGACTTCTGGGTACCGGTGGGGGCGCCAAGGCGCGATGCCGCCGCCGGGCCACCTCTCGCCGCCGTCAGCCGCCGGGGCCCATCAGCGCAGCGCGTAATCCAGTGCGATGCCGGCGAAGAGGGTGGCGCCGAACCAGTGATTGTTGAGAAAGGCGCGAAAGCAGGCGGACCGTTCCCGGTTCCAGGTCAGCCACTGCTGGTAGGCGAACAGCCCGCCCCCGGCCAGCAAGCCCAGCTGGTAGGGCAGGCCCAGGCCGGCGTTGCGGCCGACGGCATGGAGCACCGCCAGCAGGCCGGCCTGCAACAGGCCGATGATCAGCCGGTCGTGGCGGCCGAACAGGATGGCGGTCGACTTGACGCCGATCTTCAGGTCGTCGTCGCGATCGACCATGGCGTACTGGGTGTCGTAGACCAGCGCCCAGAGGATGGCGGCCAGGAACAGCAGCCAGCCCAGCGCCGGGATGCCGCCGGTCTCGGCGGCAAAGCTCATCGGTACCGCCCAGCCGAACGCCACGCCCAGGTAGGCCTGCGGCAGATGCGTGTAGCGCTTGGTGAAGGGATAGCTGGCGGCCAGGAAGGCGCCGGGCACCGCCAGGGCGATGGTCAGGGGGTTCATGAACAGGACCAGGGCCAGTGACAGCAGGCACAGGCCGACGAACAGCCACAGCGCCTCGCGGGGCTTCACCTCGCCCGCGGCGATGGGGCGCAGGCGGGTGCGTTCCACATGCGGGTCGAAATCGCGGTCGGCATAGTCGTTGATCACGCAGCCCGCCGAGCGCATCAGCACCGTGCCCAGCACGATGACAGCCACGACCCGGGCCTGCGGATGTCCCGACCCCGCGATCCACAGCGCCCACAGCGCCGGCCACAGCAGCAGGAAGATGCCGATCGGCTTGTCCAGGCGCATCAGGCGCCAGTAGGCATCGAGCTGGCGGCGCCAGCCGGGCGTGGCAGGTGTGTTCATGGCGGCAGGGTCCTGGCAGTGAGCTGCATGAGTTCGGGCAGAAAGAATTCCGCAACCAGCAGGGTGTGATCCCTGCCCAGACTGTAGAGCGAGCGGCGACCCCAGATGGGCGCCGAACCGCTGTCGAAGGCGCCGGCGAGCCGCTGTGCCGGCTCGACGCGGGTGACGTGCAGGTCCAGCCGTTGCAGCCGGGGATCGGCAAACAGGAGATGCCCCAGCGGGCGGTTGCCGAGCCGTGCCAGACGCCGATCCGCGCCATGCAGGGTATGCAGGGGGATGATGCTGCGGGCCACCACCAGCGGCCGGTCGGTATCCTGCAGGCTGACTTCGCGCACCAGCGCACGCTGGCCCGGTCGCAGACGCAGCAAGCGTGCCTCTTCCGCGAACGGCTTTTGCCAGGCCTGGTCCAGCACGACCAGCCTGAAACTGTCGCCGCACAGCCGCCGCAGGCGCAGGGTCAGCGAGCCCGCTTCCTGCAGCCAGGATTGCAGCTCGCCCGGGGCGGCGGCGCTCGCCGATGAGCCGGGACATGCCCGCCGCCAGCGGAGAGGCCGGGTAAAGAGCTGGCTGGGGCGCTTCAAGACGGTTTCCCAAAAAGCCGCCATTTTAGCAGCCCGCTACCCGCGAGCGGTCGGACACGGTGGCGGCGGGTGCCTGCTGCCGCGAATGCCGTGGGGCGATGCGGCAAATGGCGCAGCGACTGCGGCATTTGGCCCAGGCGCGCCATCCGGGGTTCGCCGGCCCGGGTCAGGCCGGCCCGTCCTGTCGATGGCGTGACTTTTGCTATCGCGGTGAGGGGGTGGCCGCATGGCCAGCAGCCTTACAACAACAACGACGTCCAAGGAAAAACCACATCATGAAAAGCTCCCTGTTGACCTTCCTCTCCCTGCCTGCCGCCCTGCTGCTGAGCGGGCCGGCCAGCGCCGTCTGCACCCAGCAGGATGTGAGGGGACCTGGATCACCTATCAGTCGGCCTTCATCGTCCAGGAGGGTGCGCACGTCGGCCAGTGCCGGCTGGTGGTCGACAAGGCTGGAAACGTCCGCATGGACCTGGGCAGCTACTGCGAATTCGTGACCTTCAACACGCCCCAGATTGCCACCGAGGGTACCTTCAAGGTCAACCGCAACTGTAGCGCGGACATCAACCTGAGCGTCGGCGGCCTGGCCGCCCAGGTGCAGGTGACGCGCGACAAGCAGATGTATGCCGGCCGCTTCCAGGCCCAGGACGGCGCGGTATCGGGTACCACCAGCGGCGTCAGGCAGTAGGCCTGCAGCGACGCCTCGGCGCACTCGCCCGGCAGCGCACGCCAGCCGGGCGACGTCGCCATCCCCGAACCCGCCGGGCCGCGTAGCCCGGGTGTCTTCCCGCGGTAATCTCGCGCCGCTATCGTTCCCGCATCGCGCATGTGCCCTGCGGGCGCCCTCGCCAGCCGGCCCGCAGGGGACGGACGGTTTTCCCCGCATGTTGCCCGCAGGGTGTGGAGGCCACCCGAGCCGGGCTTCCGCCCGCGCCATGCGGGACGCGAAAGCCGGCCTGGCGTGTCCCGCCATTCGACCTGAGGGGACAAGGTAGGCGAAAATAGGCGCCGGTCTCACCGGCCCGACAGGCGCACCTCGGCCGGGTCCTTCCGGCCGCCGCGATACGCCGGGCCAGGGCCGGCATTTCCCACCGGCGGGGTGCCGGGAGACGGGCGGCAGCCCTCACGCCGGCGCAGGGGCTCCGTCCCCCGTTGTCACACACCCCATCCAGCAAACGGCCATCACCATGCATGTCACCCTCGTCCATGTCCATGTCAAACCCGAATCGGTTCCGGCCTTCCTGGCCGCGACCCGGCTGAACCATGAAGCCTCGGTGCGGGAGCCCGGCAACCGGCGCTTCGACGTGCTGCAGGATCCCGCCGACGTCACGCATTTCATCCTCTATGAGGCCTATGCCAGCGCCGAGGACGCGGCGGCGCACAAGCAGACGCCGCACTACGCCGCCTGGCGCGATACCGTCGCCGAGATGATGGCCCGGCCGCGGCAGGGCGTGCCCATGCAGGGCCTCTACCCGGCGGGCTGAGGGCATGCAGCCGTTCTCGATCGGCCGCCTGCCGCGCATCGAATTCGGCCCGGGGCGCCTGGTCGCCTTGCCCGACATCGCCCGCGCCTTCGGGCATCGACTCCTGATCGTCACCGGCGGACAGTCGTTTGTCTCTTCGCCGTCCTGGGAAGCCCTGCAACACGCCTTGCAGGCAGGCGACCTCGAATGGGAGCTGTTGCGGATCACCGGCGAGCCAGCCCCGGAGGCGGTGGACGAGGCCGTCAGGATCTGGGGTCCGGCCGGCATCGATGCCGTGATCGGTATCGGCGGCGGCAGCGTCCTCGACGCCGCCAAGGCCATCGCCGGCCTGCTGAAACCGGGCAACAGCGTCATGCAGCACCTGGAAGGGGTCGGGCCCGAGCGGCCTTACCGGGGGCCGGCAACGCCCTTTGTCGCCGTCCCGACCACGGCGGGCACCGGTTCCGAGGCCACCCGCAACGCGGTGCTGACGCGCCAGGGGGCCGACGGTTTCAAGAAGTCGTTCCGCGACGATCGGCTGGTGGCCACGCATGCCATCGTCGATCCCGATCTGCTGGCCGGCTGTCCGCCCGAGCTGATTGCCGCCAATGGCATGGATGCCTTCACGCAGTTGCTGGAGGCCTATGTCTCGCTGCGCGCCAATCCCCTGACCGATGCCCTGGCGGAATCGGGCCTGCGGGCGGCGATCGAAGGCCTGCTGCCCTGGTACGAGGCCGGTCCGGAGGCGGCCGAGGCCCGCGCGCGGATGGCCTATGCGGCGCTGCTGTCCGGTATCTGCCTGGCGCAGACGGGACTGGGTTCGGTGCATGGCCTGGCCCAGCCCCTGGGATCGCTGTTCCCGATTCCGCACGGGGTGGTCTGTGGCACGCTGCTGGCGGCGGCGACCGCGGTCAACCTGACTGCCCTGCAGGCGCGCGCGCCGGTGTCCCCGGCGCTGGCCAGGTATGCCGATGTCGGTCGCTGGCTCGTGGGCCGCCCGGGGCTGGATGCGCCCGCGGCGCGGGCGGCGCTGCTGGAGACCCTGTCGGAGTGGACGGTCCGCCTGCGCCTGCCGCGCCTGGCGCATTTCGGCGTCGGCGAGCCGGACCTGCCGCGTATCGTCGCCAATGCGCGCGGCGCGAGCATGAAGACCAATCCGGTGGAGCTCGACGATACGGAGATCGCGACGATCGTCCGCGAGCGGCTTTGAGGGCCGGCGACGCCTGCCCCAGGCGCATGCCACGCTTCCGGCAGCCGGGGTCGCCAGCCCGGTTGCCGACCTCAGGTCCCGTTTCCGCCTCTGCACGCAACCGCACACAACCCCGTTTCTCGCGTACCAGCCCATGAAGCCCTCCGCCCGTCACTGGTGGCTGCCGGTCCTGTCCGGCGTGTTCATCGGCACCAGCTACATTCCGTTTCCGCCCTGGGCCTCGCTGTTCTGCTTCGTGCCGCTGTGGCTGTTCTGGCAACGCCAGGCGCGCTGGCGGGAAGTGGTTCTGGGGGGCTTTCTGACCGCGTTCGTCTTCACCCTCATCGGTTTCAACTGGGTTACCTACGTGCTGCACGAATTCGGCCAGCTGGACTGGCCGGTGGCCGTGCTGGGGATGCTGCTGTTCGCGCTGCTGGCGCACCTGTTTGTGCCGCTGGCGGGACTGCTGTGGTTTCTCGGGCAGCGCCGCTTCCGCTGGCGGCCCGGCCTGTCGCTGGCGCTGATGGCCCTGATCACGGTGCTCTGCGAGGCCAATTCGCCGACCCTGTTCGACTGGAACTTCGGCTATTCCTGGTACGGCAGCCAGGTGCCCCTGTATCACTGGGCCGAGATCGTCGGCTTCAGCGGCCTCAGCGCAGCAACGCTGCTGGCCAACTGGCCGCTGCTGCTGGCCTGGCGGCAGCGGCGCGAGGCGCGGGGCCGCCGGCTGCTGGCGGGCGTCGTCGTGGCTTTCGCGCTCCTGAATCTGGGCGGGCTGTGGCTCAAGCAGCGCCTGCCGCAGCCGGATGGCCTGCTGCGGGTGCTGCTGGTGCAGGGCAATGTCGGCAATTTCGAGAAAATCTCGGCCGAACTCGGCAAGGGCTATCAGCAGGCCATTCTCGACCGCTACCTGAAGGCGACCGATGCGGCACTGGCGGGCGAGGTGCGCCCGATCGATTTCGCCCTGTGGCCGGAAACCGCCTTTCCGGCCCTGCTGGGGGAAGACCTCAACCCGAGTCCCTACAGCGAAAGATTGCGCGAGTTTCTCCGCCAGCGCCGGCTGGCGCTGGTGACCGGCGCCTACGGGGTGGATTTCGCCTCACGGCTGCTGACCAATTCCCTGTTCATGCTGGATCAGGACGGCGAGATCGTGCCGCCCCATTACAGCAAGACACGGCTGCTGGCGTTCGGCGAGTACATCCCCGGGGAGAGCTGGTTTCCGCAGCTCCGCTCCTGGCTGCCGCCCACCGGGCAGTTCGCGCGCGGGCCGGGGCCCACCGTGCTGCTGGAGTGGAACGGGCTGCGCATGGGGCCGCAGGTCTGCTACGAGAGCCTGTTCCCCGATTTCAGCCGCGCCCTGGCCGACCTCGGGGCGCAGTTCATCGTCAACACCACCAACGATTCCTGGTACGGCAGCTGGCAGGAGCCCTGGCAGCACATGATGATGACGCTGGCGCGCGGGGTGGAACTGCGGCGACCGGTGCTGCGCGCCACCAATACCGGCATCTCGACCGTCGGCCTGGCCAGCGGCGAGGTGTTGCGGCAATCGCCGCTGCATGAGCCCTGGGCCGGCGTCTACGACGTGCCCTTCGTGCGGGTGCCGGCGCCCACGGTCTACCAGCACGCCTACTGGGCGGTGCCCGCTCTGCTGTGGCTGGCGCTGGCCGCGGGGCTGGTTGCCGGCTGGCGGGAGCGTCGGGTCAGCCGCGTGTGAGCGCTGCCGGCTGGCGCCCGGCGCGGGCTGTCATGGCGCCGGCGCGGGGGCGGCCGGCGCCGCTCCCGGTGCCGGCACCGTCTCGTCCTTCTGGTCCACGTAGACCAGTTTTTCCAGCTTGAAGCCGAGGCCGATGGCCTTCTGTACCAGCCGCTGCATGGTCGGGTTGTCCAGCGTCTTGTCGCGCGACAGAATCCAGAAGAAGCGGGTGTTGGGGCCGGTCACCATGGCGTAGCGATAGTTTTCCGGATCCAGGTCGATGACGTTGTAGCTGCCGTAGAAGGGGCCGAAGAAGGAGACCTTGAGGCGCCCGACATCCGGCGTATCGATGAAGAAGGCCTTGGCCTCGTTGGATTCCCAGTGGCCGGTCTTGGTGTTGAAGCCCTTGTTGACGACGCGGAAGCCGCCATCGTCCCTGGGCTGGTAGTCGGCGGTCACGTGGCTCATGCCCTTTTCGAAGCCATGGTCCAGGCGGGCGATCTCGTACCAGGTGCCGGCGAACCGCTTGGCGTCGAAGTTCTGCACCGCGCTCACGCCGTCGGGGATGCCGAGCTTGCCGAACATCAGGTAGGACATGCTGGCGATCAGGAAGACCAGGATGATGATGGACAGTAGTTTCATGGGGGTGGGTCCGAGGGTTTAGCAGAGGCGGCGGGCGCCGCGGAAAAGCCAGAAGGCCAGGGTGGCGAGCAGCGGGACGGCAAGGCCGGACAGCCACGCGGGAACGTTCCAGCCGGCGATGACGACCGGCCAGCCGGCCAGGAGGCGCAGCCCATGCAGCAGCGCCATCAGCGTGAACAGCCAGGCAGCCACGCGGAGGGCCATGACCGGATCGGAACCGGAGGCCAGCCCGTCTTCGGCATCCTCGTGCAAGGGCGCGCCGTGACCGGCGGCTGCCTGGTGACGCTGTTTGTCCAGACGCTTGCGGGCCTTGTCGCGCTCCCGGGCCTTGGCGCTCTGCTGGCGCTTGTACTGTTCGATCCCCTTGGCGATACCCTGGGCGATCAGCCGTGTCTGTTCCTTGGTCTGTCCGGGTTTCTGGATGCCGCGGGCGACAGCCATGGCCTCGTCCTGGACGGCGGTCGCGGCGGGTTCGGGACGGTTGGACTTGGACATGGCGGCACGGTGGATTCGGGGCGGCCATTTTAACCGGTTTGACCGTGGCGGCTGCCGGTGCCGCCGGCAAACGGGGCGCCGGGCATGAAAAAGCCCGCCGGAGCGGGCTCCGGCGGGCCTGGGACGGGCAGGGGCTCAGTGCGAGGTCGCAGCCTTGCCGATCGGGCCGATCTCGACCGGTTCGGACGGCGAACCGCCCTCGCTGCCGGCGTTGCTCGGCGGCGTGTTGATCCAGTCCTTCGGCGGGCTGGGCACGCGCCCTTCCATGATCTGGTCGATCTGATGACGGTCGATGGTCTCGTACTTCATCAGCGCCTCGGCCATCAGGTGCATCTTGTCGAGGTTCTCGCGCAGCAGGCGATCGGCACGCTCGTAGTTGCGGTCGATCACCGAGCGGATCTCCTCGTCGATCAGGTGCGCGGTCTCCTCGGACACCGACTTGGTCTGGGTGACCGAGCGGCCGAGGAAGACTTCGCCCTGCTCCTCGCTGTAGGCCAGCGGCCCCAGTCGCTCCGACAGGCCCCAGCGGGTGACCATGTTGCGGGCCAGCTGGGTGGCGCGCTCGATGTCGTTCTGGGCGCCGGTGGTGACTTTTTCGGTGCCGAAGATGATTTCCTCGGCCAGGCGACCGCCGTAGAGGCTGGAAATCTGGCTTTCCAGCTTCTGCTTGCTCATGCTGTACTGATCCTTCTCGGGCAGGAACATGGTGATGCCCAGGGCGCGTCCGCGCGGGATGATGCTGACCTTGTAGACCGGATCATGATCCGGCACCAGCCGGCCGACGATGGCATGGCCGGCCTCGTGATAGGCCGTCACCAGCTTCTCCTCCTCGCTCATGACCGCCGTCTTGCGCTCGGCGCCCATGAGGATCTTGTCCTTGGCCTTCTCGAAGTCATCCATCTCCACCTGCTTCTTGTTGCGGCGGGCGGCGAACAGGGCGGCCTCGTTGACCAGGTTGGCCAGATCGGCGCCGGAGAAGCCCGGGGTGCCGCGCGCCAGCCATTCGGTCTCGACGTTGCCGGCCACCGGCACGCGCTTCATGTGTACGCCCAGAATCTGCTGGCGGCCGCGCAGGTCGGGCAGGCCGACGGTGATCTGGCGGTCGAAGCGGCCGGGACGCAGCAGCGCCTTGTCCAGTACGTCGGGCCGGTTGGTGGCGGCGATGATGATGATGCCCTCGTTGCCGCTGAAGCCGTCCATTTCCACCAGCAGCTGGTTGAGGGTCTGCTCGCGCTCGTCGTGACCACCGCCGAGGCCGGCACCGCGCTGGCGGCCGACGGCGTCAATCTCGTCGATGAAGATGATGCAGGGGGCGCGCTTCTTGGCCTCCTCGAACATGCTGCGGACGCGGGAGGCGCCGACGCCGACGAACATTTCCACGAAGTCGGAGCCGGAGATCGAGAAGAAGGGAACTTTGGCCTCGCCGGCAATGGCGCGGGCCAGCAGGGTCTTGCCGGTGCCGGGCGGGCCGACCATGAGGGCGCCGCGCGGGATCATGCCGCCCAGCTTCTGGAACTTGGTCGGGTCGCGCAGGAAGTCGACCATTTCCTGCACATCTTCTTTGGCCTCGTCGCAGCCGGCGACATCGGCGAAGGTGACCTTGACCTTGTCCTCCTCGATCAGCTTGGCCTTGTTCTTGCCGAAGTTCATCGCTCCGCCGCCGGCACCGCCCTGCATGCGCCGCATGAAGTAGATCCAGACGCCGATCAGCAGCAGCATGGGGAAGGTGGCCATGAACAGCTGGGTCAGGAAGGAGGGACGTTCCGGGGGAACGACCTTGATGTCCACATGGTTCTTCAGCAGGTCGTCGACCAGGTGGGGATCGCCCGGGTTATAGGTCATGAAGCGGTCGCCATCGGTGGTCATGCCGCTGATCACATCGCCCTCGATGTTGACCTGGCGGATGCTGCCCTGGTTGATGGCGGCGATGAAATTGGTGTAGGTCATGGCCGGGTCTGTCTTGCCCCGGGGACTGAAGTAATTGAACATCGACAGCAGCGCGAACGCGATGACGACCCACAGGAGGATGTTCTTCGTCATGTCTTTCATGTCTCTTCCTCTTTGGTATCCAAAAACGCGGAGATGAACTCCGCAACCTCAACGTCTTGTCGATCCTGGCAATCCCTGCCTGTCTAGAACGGGTAGAGCGGCTTCACGCCGTCTGCGCTTGGCTGTCAATCCAGCGAGCCATGTCCATATGTTGTCCATTATTAACCCATCTTGGCCCGGTCCTGTCAATCTGTTGTCAAGGACAATGACTTTGCGTAGCATGCCGTCAGACTGAATCCTGTAGTTTTTGTTCAACGGAGGTCGCTTGACTGTCTCCATTACGGGTTCTTCCTTCGGCATCGGCACCGTCTCGCGGCTGACCGGCATTCCCATGGACACCCTGCGCGTCTGGGAGCGTCGTTATGGTGCCGTCTGTCCGCGGCGCTCGGCCCAGAACCGGCGCTTCTACACGCGGGAGGATGTCTCGCGGCTGCTGCTGATCAAGCAGCTGGTCGAGCGCGGCGAGCCGGTGGGCTCGATCGTGCACCTGCCCGAGGCGGAGTTGCGCAGCCGGCTGGCGGTGCATGCCGAGTTCCAGCAGCAGGGCCTGCTCGCCGCGGGGCTGGAGCCTGACGCCGGGCGCCGTGTCTCGGTCATCGCCTACGGCGACGCCCTGCCGCACCAGCTGCGTCACTGGTCGGGGCCATTGTCCGCCCTCGACATCCGTGCCGCCCATACGCTCTGGTCCGACTTCCTGCGCGAGGGACGGGAACGGCAGGCCGACATCGCCATCGTCGAATTTCCGGCGCTTTCCGCCGATCGGCTCGGCCGTCTGCTGGAACTCCCGGCCCAGCTCCGGACGCGCCGCATCGTGGTCGTCTATGCCTTCTCGGCAAGAACCGTGCTCGAACGCTTGCATCAGCGCGGAATCCAGACGCTGCGGGCGCCACTGACCCCCGAGCTGTTGCTGGGGGCCTGCCTGCCGGTCGCCGCCGAGACACCGCCCGAGACGGCCATCCTGGCTGTGCCGCGCCCCGTGGCGCCGCCCCGCTTCGATGCCGCGACCCTGGCCGAGATCGCCAATCGGGAAATCCACCTACCGTGCGAATGTCCGCACCATCTCGTCGAACTGGTGTCCCGTCTGGGTGCGTTCGAGCAGTACAGTCTTGCCTGCGAGCATCGCCATGCCCAGGATGCCGCCGTGCATGCGCGCCTGCACGCCATGACGGCCGAAGCCCGGGCCCTGCTGGAGGAGGCGCTGGCGTTCCTGCTGGAGAGCGAGGGCATCGAGCTGGCCGCCCGTGACAAGGGCGATGCCGTCCTGGCGCCGGACCCGTCGGCGCTCGCCATCTCCTGAGCGCGATGCCGGCGTCGGCGCATGCCCCGCGCACCGGGGGTTGGCGTGCTGGATAGTGTCTGGTTCGTGGCCGGCAAGCTGCTCGGGCTGGCATGGCTGCCGCCGGTCAACCTGCCGCTGCTGGCGATGGCCGGCCTGGCATTGTGGCCCCGCTGGCCCGGCTGGGGACGGACCCTGCTGGCGGGCAGTCTCGCCGGCCTGATCCTGCTGGGTATTCCGGTGATCGCCAGGGTGCTCCTGGCGCCCTGGCAGGCCGACGCCTGCCGTCCGGTGACGGCACCCGCCGATGCCATCGTCATACTCGGCGGCGGCCTCCGCGAGGTTGCCCCCGAATACGGGGGCGCGCCGGCGGTCAAGCCGCTGGCGCTGGAACGGTTGCGGCACGGCGCGCGCCTGCACCGCGATACCGGGCTGCCCATCCTCGTCACCGGTGGCGCGGCCGAGGGGCGTCCGGCGGAAGCCGCGGCCATGCGCGAGACGCTGGTGAGGGATTTCGGGGTGCCGGTGCGCTGGGTCGAGGACCGTGCCCGCACCACCCGGGAAAACGCCCGCAACGCGGCACGACTCCTGGAGCCGGCGGGCGTGAAGCGCATCTATCTGGTCAGCCAGGGTTGGCATCTGCCGCGGGCCGCGCCGGAATTCGAGCGGCTGGGCCTGGAGGTGATTCCGGCCGGCACCGGCTGCGAGGGTGCTGTCGAGTCGGACTGGCTGGATTTCCTGCCCGATGCGCAGGCCTGGGTGGACAGCTATCACGCCATCCACGAGGGGCTGGGGATGGTCTGGTATCGCCTGCTGCGCCGCCTCAGCTGAAGCTCAGCGCGATGCCCGCGGCCTGCAGGTAGGTGGCCTCCTGCTCCAGATCGGCCACGGTCAGGGGGTGTGCCTCCAGCCAGCCGGGCGGGAACTCCAGGCAGACAGCGGATCTGTCGATCCGCAGGCCGATGCGCGGCGGGTCGACCAGGGCGCGGCTGCGGTGCAGCAGGATCGACAGGCGCAGCAGGACGGCCAGCCATTTGCCGGCTTCGTCCCAGGGTGCGGCAAGCTCCTTGAACAGCTTGATCGGAAACTTGCGGCGATGCGCCCGCACCAGCGTGGCCAGCAGCAGCTGATCCTGGGTCGAGAAACCCGGCAGGTCGGCATTGGCGAGGATGTAGGCGCCGTGCTTGTGATAGCCGCTGTGGGCGATGTCGCGGCCGATGTCGTGCAGCCGGGCGGCCCAGTCCAGCCACTGGCTGGCGCTGGCGCGGTCCAGCTCCGGCAGCAGCTCCGGCTGTGACAGCCAGTCGGCCAGCGTGTCCTGGATCAGCCGCGCGTGTTCCATTTCCACGTGGTAGCGCGTGGCCAGCGCCGCTACCGTGCGCTCGCGGATGTCCTGATGGTTGATGCGGCCCAGCAGGTCGTGCAGCAGGCCTTCGCGCAGGGCGCCGTCGGAAATCTGCATGTGCCGGATGCCCAGCGCCGTGAAGCTCGCCTGGATGATGGCGAGACCGCCGGGAAAGCTGGGGTGGCGCTCGGGATCCAGGTCCGGCAGCAGCGTCCTGCTCAGGCGCCCGCCATCGACCACCAGGTCGACCAGCCGTTGCAGGCCCTCGGCAGAGATGCCGTCGCGGCTCCAGCCGCGGTTCTGCAGCAGCTTCTGGGTTGTCCTGAGCGTGCCGGAGGCGCCCACGGCCTGGGCCCATTCGTGGCTGCAGAAGAGATGCTGGAACGGTTCCAGCTCGCGCTCGGCCGCCAGCACGGCGCGACGGAAGCGCTTGGCGGTGATGCGGCCGTCGGCGAAGTGGGCAAGGCTCATGGAGACGCAGCCCATGCGCAGGCTTTCCTTCTGCAGCGGCGTGCGGTCGACGCCGATGATGTATTCGGTGCTGCCGCCGCCGATGTCCATCACCAGGCGCCGCTTGCCGTCGGGGGCCAGACTCTCGGCGACGCCCTGGTAGATGAGCCGCGCCTCCTCGATGCCGGCGATGATCTCGATCGGGTGGCCCAGTGCCTGCTCGGCCCGCAGCAGCCAAGGCCCGGCGTTGCGGGCGACGCGCAGGGTGTTGGTGCCCACCGCCCGCACGCTGCCGGGCGGCAGGTGGCGCAGGCGTTGACCAAAGCGTTCCAGGCACTCCAGCGCCCGTTGCTGGATGTCCTCACCGAGCTGGTTGTCCGGGGTCAGGCCGGCGCCCAGGCGGACCATTTCGCGCAGCCGGTCGAGCACCACGATCTCGTTGGCCCGCAGTTCCGCGACGATCATGTGGAAGCTGTTGGAGCCTAGGTCGACGGCGGCGACCTGGCGGGGTTTGTCTTGGCTGGGCAGGGTCATGGCGGTGCGGCGGGTTGCGGGAACCGGCGGGCGGAGCCGGGAAATCCGTTAAACTTTGCGAAAAAAAGCCGCTGTGCGCGTGGCGCCGGCGGCTGCCCGAGTATTGTTGCAAATCCCCCCGGCGAAATACACCCACGATGAAAGCCCTGTCCTTGCGCGGACTGCGCAAGACCTACCGCAACGGCATGGAGGCCCTGAAAGGTATCGATCTCGATGTCGCCACCGGGGATTTCTTCGCCCTGCTGGGGCCGAACGGCGCCGGCAAGTCCACCACCATCGGCATCATCAGCTCGCTGGTCAACAAGACGGCGGGGCGGGTGGAGATTTTCGGGCTCGATCTGGACCGCCAGCGCGACGCCGCCAAGCGGCTGATCGGTCTGGTGCCGCAGGAAGTCAACTTCAACCAGTTCGAGACCGTGCTCAGCGTGGTCGCCAACCATGCCGGCTATCAGGGCATCCCCCGGCGGGAGGCGCGGGAGCGGGCGGAAAACTGCCTGGACCAGCTGGGACTGTGGGGCAAGCGTCACAGCGTGTCGCGCACCCTGTCCGGCGGCATGAAGCGGCGCCTGATGATCGCACGGGCGCTGGTGCACTCGCCGCGCCTGCTGATCCTCGACGAGCCGACCGCCGGCGTGGACATCGAGATCCGCCGGTCCATGTGGGAGCTGCTGACGCGCATCAACCGCGAGGGCACCACCATCATCCTGACCACGCATTACCTGGAGGAGGCGGAGAATCTCTGCCGCCACATCGCCATCATCAACCATGGGCGGATCGTCGAGCACGCCGCCATGGACAGCCTGCTGGCACGGCTGCACGCCAGCCGCTACATCCTCGAACTGGACCGCCCGCTCGCGGTCCTGCCGGAACTGGCGGCGATGCGGCTGGAGCGCATCGACGAGCGCACGCTGTCGGCCGAGGTGCCGACCGAGGTCGGCGTGCATGCACTGTTCGACGCGCTGGCCGCCATCGGCGTCCGCGTGATGGCGCTGCGCAACGCCGCCAACCGGCTGGAGCAGCTGTTCTTCGATCTGCTCGACAATGCCCGGGAAAGGCCGGGCGATCCGGTCTGATCCCGGGCTAGTTCAGCGGACGGGTCTGCACCGCCGCCGCGGGTGATGTGGGCGCTGCGCTGGCGCCGCCCTGGCGGGCCGCCTCGTAGACCGGCATCAACTGTTGCGCCCGGGCTTTCATGGCGGCGATGCGCGACTCCGGATTCGGGTGGGTGCTCAGCCAGTCCGGCGTGCCGCCGCTGCCGAAGCGGATCATCTTTTCCCACAGGGTTACCGCCGCGTTCGGATTGAAGCCGGCCCTGGCCGCCAGCTCGATGCCGACCTGGTCGGCCTCGCTCTCGGCCTCGCGGCTGTTGGGCAGTTGCAGACCCAGCGTGGCCACCGAATCGGCGATGGAAGCCAGGTTGCCGAGATTGACGCCGAACATGGCGCCCGCCAGCACGCCCGCCGTGAGCCCGGCTTTCTGCATCTGCGCCCGCGACAGTTTCTCGGCCTGGTGCGAGAGCAGGGCATGCGAGATCTCATGCCCGAGGACGGCCGCCAGTTCGTCGTCGGTCGGCTGGATCTTCTGCAACAGCCCCGTGTAGACCGCCATCTTGCCGCCGGCCATGCACCAGGCATTGATCTCGTCGCTCTTCAGGACGTGCACCTCCCAGCGCCAGTTCTGGACTTCCGGTCGCAGTTTGACCGCCTGCTGGATCAGCGGTTTGGCGATCGACTGGATGCGGTTGAGCTCGTAGGTGTCGTCATCCAGCAGGCGCTTCTGCGCGGCCTCGCCGATCAGCTGGGCATAGGCCTGGCTGGATTGCTGCGCGGCCGATTCGTCGCTGACCAGCATGGCCTGCGTGCGGCCGGTGATCTTGTTGGTGGCGCAGGCGGCGATGCCGGCAGCCAGCAGGACAATCATGGGGATACGGGCAGACATGGACACGGCTGGACTCCTGGACGATCGGGGGGCGCGGAGGAACTGCCCCCCGGCGGGTTCTTGGAACGGCCTGGCGGACCTCGGTCGGTCGGTCGGCCGGATGGCGATAGTTTACGTTGCCGGGCGAGGCGGCACCGAGGCATGGCGGGTTGGGGATGCCGGCGGCCGTCTTCAAGCCGCCGCCGCATGGCTGGTCCGTGCCTCCCGGCTCCGGCCCCGCCGGCCGGATCACGGTTCTGCCGTCGCGATGGGGTCACCCATCAGGCAGTTCCAGCCCCATCGGAGCCACTTCAGCAGGGTGTTGGCGAGCCACAGGGCCCAGGCCAGCATCAGGCCGCGATAGACCCACAGCGGTACGGACAGCACCCAGGGTCGCGGCAGGGTTTCCGGGCTGCGATCCAGGTACCAGACCAGATCCTGGGCCTGCGACTGATTGCCGGCAATCTGCATGGCCGGCAGGCCCAGGAGACCCTCGGCGACGGCTCCGGTGAGTGTGGCGAGCGCCACGAGCGACCACAGGATCAGGCCGGTCTGCGTCAACCGCAGGGTACGGCTGCCGGCCGGCAACGGCGTCCTTTCCCGCCAGGCGAGCGCCAGCAGCCAGCCGACAACGGCCAGGCCGCCGCTGACCGAGGCTTGGCTCAGCCCGACCAGCAGCAGCGCCCATTCGCCGAAGCGTGCCGGGCTATGCGGCAGCCTCGACAGTCCGAAGGCCAGCAGCACCAGCAGCGCCAGCACGCTCCAGAACAGCACCGCCGGGCCCATGCGCGGCCCGCCCAGCAGCCAGATCCAACGGTCCGGGCTCATCTCGACATGCACGGTAGCGTTGACGCTGGGCTGGCCCAGGCGAATGTCCGGTACCGGGAAGACGGTGCGGATGCCATCCTGGCTGGCCCAGTCGAGCCGGGCCGTCTGCCGGCCCGGATGCACCGGCAGGCGCACGGTGCGGCCGTCCTGGCGGATCGGCTGGGCCAGGCCGTCGATCGCCACGGCTTGCAGCTGCGCGCCGGGTGGCAGGGTCACCGGCAGCTGGCCGCCCTGCGAGCTGTGGAAGTTCAGGCTCAGCGAGGCTTGCGTGGCCCGTTTGCCCGGCCGCAGCCGCAGTTCGCTGCCATCGATGGTCAGGGTCTCGCCGGGCGCCCCGGCCGGCTGGGTGATGGCGAGCGTGACCTGCTCGCCGGGCCAGGGCCGCCATTCCGGCTGCCAGTGGCCATCGGGCGCGCGATGGTGGACCACGGCGATGCCCGAACTGGCGACATGCCAGCGGGGCCCGATGGCCAGGCGCCAGACCTCGGACCAGCGCCCGGTATCCGGCGCGGCGAGCGTCAGGGTGGCCTGTCGCGCCAGCGACGAAGTCCAGCCGCCCTCCGTCTCGCCGGCGGGCAGGCTGAAGCGGACATGGCCGCCGGCAGCCGGAAGGTCGGCCGTCAGCACCGATTCCCCCGGCAACAGGGGGATTTCCAGCGTCACCGCGCTGTCGGGCGGGGTCAGGCGGCGCACCCGGGTGACGACGCGCCAGTCGAGCCCCAGCGCCAGGGTTCGCTCCACCTCCAGAAAGGCCGGCAGCGGCTCGCCTGCGGCCAGCGCCGGCAGGGAGGACGGCGTCTCCCCGGTGATCCGCAGCAGGCGCAGCTGCACCTCGGGAACGCCGTGTTCACCGACTCCCTCGATACGCCAGCCGCTGCCGGCTGTCTCGATCCGGTGCGGCCGCAGGGGCAGGGGCAGCACGACCTGATCCTGCGCGGGCAGGCCACCGCCGAGTGCGACCCGGTGCCGGCCCGGCTCCAGCGCCAGCCAGAGCCGCCCCTCCTCGTCGCGCAGCAGGGCGGTGGCGGGTTTGCCGTCGACCTGCACCTGCGATGGCAGCCACCACCCCGGCTGCGCCGGCAAGGGCACGCCGACCGGAGCGGCGACATCGATGTCGAGTTGCAGGTTCAGGGTGCGTGGCCCGGTACTCACCGTCATGCGCGGGATATCGGCGCAGCGGGGCGCGCAGGCGGGCGGGGCGGTCAGCCGGTTCCGCAGTTCGTTGAGCAGCTCCGGAGTTGGCAGTTCGGCGGCGTGCGGCCGGGGCAGGAACAGCATCAGCAGCAACAGTCCTGCGGTCTGCCCGGCACGCAGCCGGAACCGTGGCCAGGGCGCATCGCCACGGATCAGCAGGGCCGCCAGTGCCGCGAGCAGGAGGACGCGCAGCCCATTGAGGAACAGGTTCATGGCCGGCGAAACCAGCACCAGCGTCAGGTTCTGGTCCTGCTGGACCGGCCCCTTCCAGACCAGGGCGATGCGGTTCCAGGTCCATGCTGGCCGCCCGGGTCCGGTCTGGGTCAGGGCATCGGGGTCGATGCGGTCGACGCCCAGCGCGACCGGTTCGGGCGCCGGCGCGGTCGGGCCGGCGGCCTTCATCGCCGGCGCCGCCGGCGGACTGTCCGGCATGCTTTCATCCCGGTTTTCCGCCAGCGCCGAGGCCACCTCGCCGGCAGCCTGCGCTCGGGCAACCTCGGGTGTCGCCAGGCCCGGGGCGCCGTAGGGATGTTCCAGCGCCGGATACAGACCCAGGCGCAGCTGCTGGCCCAGGAACGGGATCGCGATCAGCGCCAGCACGACCACCGCCAGCAGCCGGTAACCCTGCACCCAGCGGCGCATCGTCGCCGCTCGCGCACCGCCTGCCGCCGTGGCCGGCAGTACCCGCAGCAGGCCGGCCACGGCCAGCAGGTTGACCCAGGCGAAACGCGGCGCCCCCGGTTCCTGCCAGATCAGCGTCAGGGTCAACAGGGTCAGCAGTCCCGCGCGCCAGTCCCACAGCTTGCCGGCCGCCAGGCCGAGGGTCAGCACGACGAAGAAGTCCAGCAGCGTCCAGGCCGTCATCCAGGCGCCTGGGGCCTCATCGACGCCCCAGGCGGTGACCAGCCGCCAGCCCGGCGGCAGGTTGAGCTCGGCCCGCAGCGACCGGAAATCCTTGCGCCAGCCGGTCGCCGACAGCGCCTGGCCCGCCGGCAGGCGGCTGTCGGCATGGAGGTCGAGGTCGCCGCGGCGGACCTCGACGCCGTGCTCGCCGCCGGCGGGGTCGAGAGTGATGGGCTGCGGCTCGCCATTCAGGAGCACCTGGCCGAGCCGCAGCCCGGCACCGGCGTTCAAGCGCCAGTCCCGGGTCATCTGGCCGCCGATGTGGTCAGCCACCGTGTAGCCGCCGCCGTCGAAATCCAGCCACAGGCTGCGGCTGAGGGTCAGCCGGTCCGGCTCCGGTTCCGGATCGCCGCGCCGCAGGACGTTCAGCCGCAGCACCGTGCCGGCTTCCAGCCGGTAGGCCGGCAGGTGGCGCCAGTCCTCCGGCAGTTGCGTCTGGCGCGGATCGACGGTGGCGGCATCCGCGACCTCGGCGAGGCGCACGGCGCGGTCGGCCCGGTAGGACCAGATTTCCTCGGCCGGCCAGGCTTCGCCGGCTGCGGCGCGCGGGAACTCGGTGATGCCGCCGGGATAGCGGGCCAGGAGTTCCAGCGACCAGCGGCCCGGCCGGACCTGCAGCCGCAGGGTACCGTCCGGCTCGAGGCGCGCGGGCAGGGGGCTGTCCAGCCGCATCGCTACGGCCTGGGGCAACAGTGCGCCGGCCAGGGCGATCTCGCGGCTTTTGCCGGCGACATCGAGGTCGACATGGGTCAGCACCCGGACCGGCACGCCGTCGTCGAGGCGGCGGAACACGGCGACATGCAGCGTGTCCGAGGCCGCGGCCGGCGGCTCGTCCGCCGCCGGCGCGAGCCAGAGCTGGCCCTGTTCGTTGAGGGTGGGGAAGTCCACCGGCCTCCCGTGCACTTTCAGGTCGATCAGCGCCGATCCTGCCGGCAGGGCCAGGGTGGGGGGCAGCCGGTCCCAGCGGAAGCGACCCGACAGGTAGTGGGTGCCGGGCGGCAGCGAGGCATATGGCAGGCCGTCCCGCTCGACAACCGGCAGCGGCCGGCCGTTGGCCGTCGCCGCCTGGGGCCAGTGCACGGTGTCGCCCGGCAGCGCCACCTGCTGCTCGGCATAGACCGCCAGCGCCAGCTCGAAGCGCCCGCCGCGTCCGTCGAGATCGAGGCGCAACCGGCCGGGCCAGACGCAGGGCCGCATCCCGGCGTGGTCCGTGAGCGCCGGGCAGCCGAGGTTGCGCTCCGGCCACAGTACCCAGTTCTGCCAGGGTTTCAGCGCGTCCGGGATGGCGGTGGCCGGGAGGGGGGCGGCGCCCGATGTCTGGCTCAGGAGCCAGGCCAGGCCGGCAAGCAGCAGCAGACCACGGTGCGACATGGATCACCTCGAAGGTCGGTGGCGGCCCTGCCGCCGGAGCGGGCAGTATCGCCGAATCGGTGCCGGGCGCCTATCCGTGGCGGATCGCCGACGATCCGGTGGCGGTATCGCTCAGGGTATCGACGAGGTTCGGGTCGGTTCGGGATTGTCGCGCCGGGCGGACGTTGCTGCGCCGGCGGGGTCCGGGGGAAGCCGGCCGAGCGTGGCGGCATGCTGGCGGATGCCCCGGTACAGCGCGCCCGCCAGGCGCTCCTGCTGCTTCGGGTCCAGCAGCCGGGCTTCCTCGTCGGGATTGGAGATGAAGGCCATCTCCACCAGCAGGGACGGCACGTCCAGCGATTTCAGCACGGCGAAGCCGGCTTTCTGCACGCCCGGGTTGTGCAGGCGGAATTCCTGCTGCAAGGCTCCCAGCACCTGGCCGGCGGCGCGTTCGCTGGCTTCGATGTTGGCGTTCTTGGACAGGTCCACCAGCACCGAGGCCAGCACGGCGTCCTGCGCGCTGAGATCGACGCCGCCCACCTCGCCGGCATTCTCGCGGTCGGCCAGGCAGCGGGCAGCCTCGCTGCTGGCACCCGATTCGGACAGGATGTAGACCGAGGAACCGCTGGCCTCGCCGTCGGCATAGGCGTCCGCGTGCAGCGAGACGAACAGGTCGGCACGGGCCCGGTGGGCGATCTCGGCCCGCTGGCGCAGGTTGAGGAAGCGGTCGTCGGCGCGCACCAGGATGCCGCGCATGCCGGGCTCGCGGTTTAGCTGTCTGGCCAGCCGCCGCGCCACGGCAAGCACGACATCCTTCTCCAAGGTGCCGCGCGGGCCCTGGGCGCCGCCATCCTTGCCGCCATGGCCGGCATCGATGACGACCACGAAGCGTGGCTGGACGGCCGGCGCCTGCCTGGCGCTGCGGGCGGTCGAAGGCTTCTGGGTATCGGCGCCGGCCGGCACGGGGCCGGCGACGAGTCCGCCCAGGGCCAGCAGGCACAGCGTCCGGGTCAGGCCACGGACCCGCCCGGGAACGTCAGACAGGGAAACAGGCAAGGGAGAAGGAGGCTTCATCGTGGGGCAGAATCGGGGAGCGCGCACCTTACCGTCACGCTTCTTCCGGCGCAAGCCGCGCCGCGCCTCAGACTGGTGCCAGGCCCATGGCTTGCAAGTGCCGCCGGCAGCTGTCGGCCTGAGTATAGGGTGCGGCGCCCTGTCGCAGCAGGGCCGCATCCGGTGGGTTGTCCAGCGTCTCGCGCATGGCCGCGGCCAGCGCGGCCGGATCGCCCGGCGGCACCAGCCGGCCGTAGCGGCCGTCCTGCAGGATCTCGCGCGGGCCGGTCGGGCAGTCGGTGGACACCACCGGGATGCCCAGCGCCAGCGCTTCGATCAGCACGATCGGTCCCCCTTCGCGCAGCGAACTGACAGCGAGCAGGCTGGCGCGCCGCAGGCTGGCGTAAGGGTTGTCGAAAAAGCCCGGCAGGTCGACATCCTCGCCGACCCCGAGCCGCGTGGCCAGCTGAAGCAGCCGGTCGCGCTGCCGCCCCCGGCCGAGGATCAGCAGCCGGCAGGCGCGCTCGGCGCGCAGCTGCGCGAAGGCGCGGATCAGGGTCGGGTAGTCCTTCACCCGCGCCAGCCGCCCCAGGGCCATGATGACCGGTGGCTGGCCGGCGGCGAACCAGGGATGTCCGGGTTCGACGGCGGCCAGCCGCTCGACATCGGCGGTGAGCGTGGGGTTGGGTATCGCCGTCACCCGCGCCGGCGGAATGCCCAGTTCCGCGACGATTTCCCGCGCTGCGCCGGTGGACGTGGTAATGACGCCGTCGCAGGCCAGGAACAGCCGTACCAGTTGCCGGCGGCGGAAGCCGCCGGTCAGCCAGTGCAGGCGATCCTCGCGCAGGCGGCTGATGATGGCGGTGCCGACGCGGATGTAGAAGCGCGCGCCGCTGCGGTCCGCGAGTTGTGCCTTGACGCGCACGGCGATGCGATCGTCGGCATCGTTGGCGCTGATGACGGCCGCCACCGCATGCGCGCCGAGGTAGTCGGCCAGCGCCCGGCCACTGGCTTCGGGCCGGCCGCCTGGCAGCCGAATGCGCTCGACGCCGGACTGAAGCTGCGACTGGAACGCCCCCTCGGTCTGCCGCAGCAGGATGGCGACCGGATAGCCCAGGGCGCTGAAGCCGTTGGCCAGGTTGACGGTGTCGCGCTCGACGCCGCCGTCGCCGAAGGAGGGCGAGAAGAACACGATGCGGAGGCGACGCGCCCCGTTTGGCGTGACGATGTCAGTCACGCGGCAAGGTTTCCGGCCGGCGGGCGGGTTGGTCCAGATGCAGTGCCTGGATGTAGGCGCTGGTGGCGTTCTCGATCTCGTAGGGCCGGGCGGCCTCTTGCAGCCTGGCCTTCGGCAGGGGCGACCGGAGCACCTCGGCCATGGCGGCGGCCAGCGCCTCGTGATCGCCCACCGGCACCAGCGGTCCGTAGTCGCCATCGTGCAGGATTTCCCGCGGGCCGCTGGGGCAGTCGGTCGAGACCGAGGGAATGCCGACCGCCAGCGCCTCGATCAGGGCGAAGCCGAGCCCCTCCAGCAGCGAGGTGAAGGCGAACAGGCTGGCCTGGGCCAGCCAGGCATGGGGTGCCTCGACGAAGCCGGGCAGCGCCAGCTGCTCGGCGACACCGAGCGCGTGCGCCGTCGCCAGCAGGCGTTCGCGATCCTGTCCCCGGCCGAGGATCATCAGCCGGCAGGGCAGGCGCTCGCGCAGCCGGGCGAAGGCGCGGATCAGGGTGACGAAGTCCTTGCGGGCACAGAGTTCGCCGAGGCCCATGATGATCGGCGGTCCGCCGTCGCCGAACCAGGGGTGGTCGGGCGTCCCGAAACGGCCTTCGAATGCCGCGGCCGGCACGACCGGGCAGGGCACGACCGAGATGTGCCGGCGTGGCAGGCCCGTGTAGGCGGCCATGTCGTCCGCCACACCCCGGGAGGTGACGATGACGTTGTCGGCATAGCGGTACAGCCGGCCGGTGGAAAACCGCGTCTTGACGCGATGCAGCAGGCCGCGCTGGGCGCAGTCGATCGACAGCGTGGTGCCGGTGCCGACGGCGAGGTAGCTGGACGATCCGGCCAGGGCATGGGCGAGGATCGCGGTGTGGTTGACGCGATCCTTGTCGCAATAGAGCGTCCTCGGCCGGTGGCGGCGCAGGTAGTGGGCCAGCGGCAGCAGGCTGGAATAGGTATGCGCCGTGCCCAGGTCGATGACCCGCACGCCCTCGGGCAGGCTGTCCAGATAGGGGCCGTGCTTGCGGACCTTCAGCACGTCGACGGCATAGCCGCGCCTGGCCAGGGCCGGCACCAGATTCTGCGCCAGCCGGTCGACGCCGCTGTGGCCCGAGGTGGAAAAGAAGATGGCCAGGTCGGTGCTCATGTCGGGTATGCCCTGAGGCTGACGGCCGGCGGATGAGCCGGCCGGGCGGTGTGATGTGGCGCTTGTCGCGGACATGTTGCGATCTTCATCGGCAGGCATGGGGATCGGGACGGAGGGTCGGCGGCCGCGACACGGGGGTGGGCTATTGTAGCGAAGCCGGTCCGCCATTGGGTTTCCCTCGCGCCCGGTGGGCCGGCCGTATAATGCCGGGCTTTTCCCGGGGGTCCGTTGCGCGTCATGTCCGGCAGCCGTTTTCCGCTTTCCTGTTCCGCCTGCCGGCCGGCCGCGACGGCGCTCGGCAATCGTCTGCTGCTGCTGGGGGTCTATGGCTTTGCCCTGTCGCTGCTGACCAACCGCGGCACCTATGTCCTGAGCCAGCAGGTGACGGCGGCCGCCCTGCTGCTGATCGGCATCGGCGAGCCGGCCCGCCTGCGGCTGCGGCTGCCGCGGCCGCTGGTCTGGCTGTGGGGAGCGGGACTGGTGTTCCTGGTGCTGGGCGTGACGATGGCGGTCCAGCCGAGCCCGGGGCACGAGCCTGCCATCCTGCTGGGCGGGCTCGTGATGGCGACGGCCATGACCCTGCTGCCCCCGCGCGTGTCGGCGCGCTTCGACCACCGCACGGCGGTGATCCTGCTGCTGCTGGTGTTTGTCGCCACCCAGGGCGTCGCCGACCTGCTCGGTTCCCGCGGCAACCACGACGGGCCGCGCGGCCTCTACCGCAACATCCACTACATGGCGGCCTATGCGGTACTGGTGCTGCCGCCGCTCGCCTGTCTGGCCCTGGCCCTGCGCGCCCGGGTCCGCTGGCTGCTGGTGCTGGCCCTGGTGGTGGATCTGGCGATGCTGCTGCTGACCCATTCGCGGCCCGGCTACCTGGCCCTGTTCTGCATGCCGCTGGCCCTGGTGCCGCATCTGTCACCGCGCCTCGGCTGGCGGCTGGCCGGGTTCAGCCTGCTGCTGGCGGCGGGACTCTATGCCTCCGGCGGGTTCGGCTTCGCGGATCGCATCGACGATTTCCTCGTCCATATCGACCAGGAGGAGCGCTGGGTGCTGTGGCGGGAGTTCATCCCCCTGCAACTGTCCAGCACGCCGCTGCAGTGGTGGCTGGGCCACGGCTTCGGCGCCTATTACCGGGATTACCAGGCCTATTCCAGCCTCCGTCATGTCCAGGATTTTGTCTTCCCGCACAACTTCCTCCTGGAAATCCTCTACAGCCATGGGCTGCTGGGGCTGACGCTGCTCCTTGCCGCCTTCGCGCTGGGCTATCGGGGGCTGGCGCGCGCCATCCGCGACAGCCGGACATTGCCGGAGCGGCGCCGGGGCCTGGCGTTGCTGGCTGCCTGGGCCGGCTTCCTGGTGGTGGGCTTCCTGACCCTGCCGTTTTTCGCCCGCCATCATTTTCATCCCCTCAGCCTGCTGATCGGGGCCAGCTTCTGCCATATCCGCACAATCCCGCGCCATGCCTGATGCGATCCTGCCGGCCGTCAGCCTCGTCATTCCCAATTTCAACGGTGCCCGGCTGCTGGGCGCCAATCTGCCGGCCGTGCTGGCCGCCGCCGCGCACTATCCCGGCGACTGCGAGATCATCGTCGTCGACGATGGCTCGACGGATGACAGCGTGGCGCGGCTGACGCGCGAGTTTCCCAGCGTCAGGCTGGTGCAGCATGCTGTCAACCGCGGTTTTGCCGAGGCCGTGCATTCCGGGGTCGAGGCGGCGGCGAACGAGTGCCTGGTGCTGCTCAACTCCGACGTGCGGCCGGACGCCGATTTCATCGCTCCGCTGATCCGGCACCTGCAGGTGCCGGATGTGTTCGCGGTCGCGCCGCTGATCGTCGACGGACAGGGGCGCCCCACCGACGAATCCTGGCGCGGCTACGAGATCCGCCGCCGGCGCCTGCGGCCACTGAAACTGGGCGGACGCCTGCCGGATCGGGCGGTGCCGACCCTGTTCGCCTCCGGCGGCTCGATGGCGGTCAGGAAGTCGCGCTTCCAGGCCTTGGGCGGTTTCCATCCCATCTACCAGCCGTTCTACTGGGAGGACATCGACCTGGGACTGCGGGCCTGGCGCCGCGGCTGGCGCAGCCTGTTCGAGCCGGGCTGCCGCATCGTCCACGACCACAGCGATTCCTCCATCAAGCGGCACGTGCGGGCCGCGCGCATCCAGCGCATCGGTCGCCGCAACAAGTTCCTGTTCGAGTGGATCCATCTCTCGCCGGAGGCCTTGCAGCAGGTGATTCCGGGATATGCCGTGCAGGCGCTGACCCGGCTGCTGCGGCTGGATTTCGTCTACCTCGGCGGTCTGTATGCCGCGCTGCGGCGACTGCCCGAGGTGCGCGCCCTCCGCCGCGAGCTGGCGGCGACCAGTTGCCTGGATTACCAGGCGATCGTCGATACCGTCCGCGAGGGGCTGGCGCGGGCGTGGACGGAATCGCAGCCGGCCGCCACCCCGGCCGGCCCGCTCAGGGAGACGCCTGACCGGCGCGTGTCAGGGGAATATCCAGCAGGGGCTGGCGATCGCAATCCCGGTAGTTGAAGTGCCACCACTCGTTGGCCAGCACGGTGTAGCCCTGGGCCGCCATGGCCTGGCGCAGGAGCGCCCGGGTGCGCCGGGTTGCCGGGCTTGCACCCGGCCAGTCCGCATGGGCGCGCACGCTGAAGTCGTCGAAGGCGCTGGGCATGGGGACTTCCCGCCCGGTCGTCAGGTCGTAGAGACCGACATCCACCGCGCAGCCGCGGTTGTGACGCGAGCCGGTATCCGGATCGGCGACATAGCCCTGCCGGCGGTCGGACTCGCTCGCCGCGTCCCATAGCGCCTTGGTGATGTGCCAGGGCCGGTAGGCGTCGTAGACCAAGAGGCCGTAGCCCTCGGCGGCGAGGCTCCGGTGCACGCGACCTAGGGCCGCGGCCGCTGCCGGCAGCAGGTAGGCCCGGGCGACCGGGTACAGCGGCCGGCCGGTGAAGTTGCGGGGGGTGGCGTAGCGGAGATCGAGCCGGATGCCGGGTTCGACCCGGACGATCTCCGTCAGTCTGGCCTGGTGCTCGATCACGGGCGGGGCCTGGCAGGCCGGGAGGCCCAGCCCGCCGAGCAGGAGCGCCAGCGGGAGCCGGCGCCGCGAGCGGCCGGTGCGGCTCATCCGTCGGCCTGGATGCCACCCGCGGTGAGAGCCTTAGGGTTCAGCAGCCGTTCCAGCTCGGCGCGGGGAATGTCGGTCATCTCGGCGGCGACCTCGATGATCGGCCGCCGCGACTGATAGGCGGTCTTGGCGATCCTGGCGGCCTCCAGATAGCCGATCACCGGATTCAGTGCGGTGACCAGGATGGGATTCAGGGCCAGCGCCCGTTCCAGGTTGTCGGTCCGTACCGTGAAGTTGGCGATGGCCTTCTGCGCCAGCAGGCGGGCGGCATTGGCCAGCAGCTCGATGCTCTGCAGCAGGTTGTAGACGATCACCGGCAGCATCACGTTGAGCTGGAACGCGCCCGACTGGCCGGCTACCGTGATGGTGGCATCGTTGCCGATGACCTGGGCGGCGACCATGCCGACCGATTCCGGGATCACCGGGTTGACCTTGCCGGGCATGATGGAACTGCCCGGTTGCAATGCCGGCAGCTCGATCTCGCCGAGCCCCGCCAGCGGGCCGGAATTCATCCAGCGCAGGTCATTGGCGATCTTCATCAGGCTCACGGCCACGGTCTTGAGCTGGCCGGACAGCTCCACCGCCGCGTCTTGGGCGCTCAGGCTCTCGAAGAAGTTCTCGTTCGGCGCCAGCGCGATGCCGGTCTTCTGGCTGAGCGCCGCGGCGATGCGCCGGGCGAATTCCGGGTGCGCGTTGATGCCGGTGCCGACCGCCGTGCCGCCCTGGGCCAGCTTGTGGATGCGGGTCAGGGCCGACTCGATGCGCGCGCTGCCGTTGCGGACCTGGAAGGCCCAGCCGTCGAGTTCCTGGCCGAGCGTGATGGGCATGGCGTCCATCAGGTGCGTGCGGCCGGTCTTCACCGCGTCGTCCAGCGTGCGCGCCCGGGTTTCCAGCGCATCGGCGAGGGTATCCAGCGCCGGCAGCAGTTTGCCCTTGCATTCCAGGGCGGCGCTCAGGTGAATGGCGGTGGGGATGGTGTCGTTGCTGCTCTGGCCCATGTTGACGTGGTCGTTGGCGCTGACCGGCCGTCCGGAAACCCGGGTGGCCAGCGTCGCGATGACCTCATTGGCGTTCATGTTGGTGCTGGTGCCGGAGCCGGTCTGGAAGACATCGACCGGAAACTGGTCGAGATGATGTCCCTCGACGATCTCGGCGGCGGCCGACTGGATGGCGTCGGCGATCTGCGGATCCAGCATGCCCAGCTGGGCGTTCACCTCCGCCGCGCATTGCTTGATCAGCGCTACCGCGCGGATGAAGGCCGGCGGCAGGGTCAGTCCGCTGACCGGAAAGTTTTCCACCGCGCGCTGGGTCTGGGCCGCGTACAGCGCATCGACGGGGACCTTCAGCTCGCCCATGCTGTCCTGTTCGGTTCGAAATACCGTGCTCATGCGTGTCTCCGGTTCGATTGGGGTTGCGAAAAAAAGCAGGGCCGTTCAGTCGGGTGACAGGAAGGTGGCCAGCTCCTGCGCGCCGAAGGGCCAGTCCAGCTCGCTCCCGTCGGCGCGGCACAGCACCGGGATGCGCATCCCGTAGCGCGCCAGCAGGGCATCGTCGGCGGCGATGTCGATCAGCTCCAGCGTGGCGGGATCGGCGCGGGTCGGCAGTGCCTGCCGCACCCGGTCCGCCGCTATCTCGCACAGATGGCAGCCGTCCGTGCCGTAGAGCAGCAGGCGCCGCATGGACGCTCAGTCCGGCTCGTAGGCCAGGGTTGGCGCCAGCCAGCGTTCCATGTCCGCCAGCGACAGACCCTTGCGGCGGGCGTAATCCTCGACCTGGTCGCGGCCGATCTTGCCGACGTTGAAATAGCGCGCCGCCGGGTGGCTGAAATACCAGCCGCTGACCGAGGAGGCCGGGGTCATGGCGAAGGACTCGGTCAGGTGGATGCCGCTGCGCGATTCCACCTCGAGCAGGCGGAACAGCGTCGCCTTCTCGGTGTGGTCGGGGCAGGCGGGATAGCCGGGGGCCGGGCGGATGCCGCGATAGGCCTCCTCGATCAAGGCCTCGTTGTTCAGCGCTTCGTCCGGGGCATAGCCCCAGAATGCACGGCGCACGCGGCGGTGCAGGCACTCGGCGAAGGCCTCGGCCAGCCGGTCGGCCAGCGCCTTGAGCAGGATGCTGCTGTAGTCGTCATGCTCGGCGGCGAAGCGGTCGAGGTGTTCCTCGATGCCGATGCCGGCGGTCACGGCAAAGCCGCCGACGTAGTCGGCGATGCCGCTCTCCTGCGGCGCGACGAAGTCGGACAGCGCATAGTTGGGCTGGCCCGGCGGCTTGACGGACTGCTGGCGCAGGTGATGCAGGACAGCGAGCGGGCGCTGGCGGCTTTCGTCCTCATACAGCTGGATGTCGTCCCCGACCCCCGCCGCCGGGAAGAAACCCAGCACGGCGCGCGCGGTGAGCCACTCGTCCGCGACCAGGGTCTCCAGCATGGCCCGGGCATCGGCATACAGCGCGCGGGCCTGCTCGCCGACGATCTCGTCGTCCAGAATTTTCGGGTAGCTGCCGGCCAGCTCCCAGGTGTGGAAGAACGGCGACCAGTCGATGAAGTCGACCAGTTCCGCCAGCGGGTAGCGGTCGAAGGTCTGCACGCCCAGGAATCCGGGCCGGGGCGCGGCGTAGCCGGTCCAGTCGGCGCGGAAGGCATTGGCGCGGGCGGCGGCGATGTCGTGCAGGGGCGCCCTGGCCTTGCGGCCGCCGTGGTGGATGCGGACCTCCTCGTATTCCCGGCGGATGCGGGCGACATAGTCATTGCGCAGGTCCTCGCTCAGCAGGCTGCCGGCAACGCCGACGGCGCGCGAGGCGTCGGTCACGTAGACGGTCGGGCCGGCCTGGTAGTGAGGCTCGATCTTGACCGCGGTGTGCGCCCGCGAGGTGGTGGCGCCGCCGATCAGCAGCGGGATGGCGAAACCCAGGCGCTGCATCTCCCTGGCGACATGCACCATCTCGTCCAGCGACGGGGTGATGAGGCCGGAGAGGCCGATGATGTCCACCCGGTGCTCGCGCGCGGCATCCAGGATCTTCTCGCAGGGCACCATCACGCCCAGGTCGACCACGTCGAAGCCGTTGCATTGCAGCACCACGCCGACGATGTTCTTGCCGATGTCGTGGACGTCGCCCTTCACGGTGGCCATGAGGATCTTGCCGTTGGACTTCGGCGCGGGATTCAGCGCCTTTTCCGTCTCCATGAACGGCATCAGGTAGGCCACCGATTTCTTCATGACCCGGGCCGACTTCACCACCTGCGGCAGAAACATCTTGCCGGCGCCGAACAGGTCGCCGACGACGTTCATGCCGTCCATCAGCGGGCCCTCGATGACATGCAGGGGCCGCTCGAACTGCTGGCGGGCTTCCTCGGTATCAGCCTCGATGAATTCGTCGATTCCCTTGACCAGGGCGTGTTCCAGCCGTTTGGCCACCGGCCAGGCGCGCCAGGCCTGGTCCTCCTTTTTTTCCGTCGTGCCGCCCTCCTCGCGGTACCGGTCGGCGAGTTCCAGCAGCCGTTCGGTGGCGCCGTCGTGCCGCGCCAGGATCACGTCCTCGATGGCGTCGCGGAGTTCCGCCGGGATGTCCGCGTAGATGGCCAGCTGGCCGGCGTTGACGATGCCCATGTCCATGCCGTTGCGGATGGCGTGGTAGAGGAACACGGCGTGGATGGCCTCGCGCACGGCATTGTTGCCGCGGAACGAGAACGAGACGTTGGAGACGCCACCCGAGATCAACGCGTGGGGCAGGGCCTCCTTGATGATCTTGACCGCCTCGATGAAATCCAGCCCATAGCGGTTGTGTTCTTCGATGCCGGTGGCGACGGCGAAGATGTTGGGATCGAAGATGATGTCCTCGGGCGGGAAGTCCAGCTTTTCGGTGAGGAGCCTGTAGGCGCGGGTACAAATCTCGACCTTGCGCGCCACCGTGTCGGCCTGGCCAACCTCGTCGAAGGCCATGACGATGACCGCGGCGCCATAGCGGCGCACCAGCCGGGCCTGGCGCAGGAAGGCGTCCTCGCCCTCCTTCATCGAGATGGAGTTGACGATGCCCTTGCCCTGCACGCACTTGAGGCCAGCCTCGAGGATGTCCCACTTGGACGAATCGAGCATCACCGGCACGCGGGCGATGTCCGGTTCGGCGGCGATCAGATTCAGGAACCGCACCATCGCGGCCTGCGAATCCAGCATGCCCTCGTCCATGTTGATGTCGATGATCTGGGCGCCGTTTTCCACCTGCTGGCGGGCGACCTCCAGCGCCTCTTCGTACCTTTCCTCGCGGATCAGCCGCCGGAAGACGGCCGAGCCGGTGACATTGGTGCGCTCGCCGACGTTGACGAACAGGGTGTCGGCGCCGATGTTCAGCGGCTCCAGTCCGGCCAGGCGACATTGCGGCTCGGGTGACGGTACCCGGCGCGGCGGGCAATCCTTTACCGCGTCGTGGATGGCCTTGATGTGCGGCGGGCGGGTGCCGCAGCAGCCGCCGATGATGTTGAGAAAGCCCTGTTCGGCCCATTCGGCGATCTCCCTGGCCATGGCCTCGGGCGATTCGTCGTACTCGCCGAACTCGTTGGGCAGGCCGGCATTGGGATGGGCCGAGACATGGGTGTCGGCAAGGTTCGACAGTTCCTCGATGTACTGGCGCAACTGCTTGGCGCCCAGCGCGCAGTTGAAGCCGAAGGAGATGGGCTTGGCATGGCGCAGCGAGTTCCAGAAGGCGCCGACGGTCTGGCCGGACAGGGTACGGCCGGAGGCGTCGGTGATGGTGCCGGAGATCATGACGGGCAGGGGCAGCCCGTGATCCTCGGCGAACTGCTCGACGGCGAACACGGCGGCCTTGGCGTTGAGGGTGTCGAACACCGTTTCGATCAGGATCAGGTCGGCGCCGCCGTCGACCAGGCCGCGGGTGGCCTCGGTGTAGGCCTCCACCAGTTCGTCGAAGTGGACATTGCGGAAACCGGGATCGTTGACGTCGGGCGAGAGGGTCGCCGTGCGGCTGGTCGGACCCAGCACGCCGGCGACGAAGCGTGGCCGGTCCGGGGTTTGCGCGGTCGTCGCGTCGCAGGCGGCGCGGGCCAGACGGGTGGCTTCGACGTTCAGTTCGTAGACCAGCGCCTCCATACCGTAGTCCGCCATGCTGATGCGGTTGGCGTTGAAGGTGTTGGTTTCGAGAATGTCGGCGCCGGCCTCCAGATAGGCGTCGTGGATGGCGCGGATGATCTGCGGCTGGGTCAGGGCCAGCAGGTCGTTGTTGCCCTTGAGATCACGTGGCCATTCGGCGAAGCGTTCGCCCCGATAGTCCGCCTCGGCCAGTTGGTAGGTCTGGATCATGGTGCCCATGGCGCCATCCAGGAACAGGATGCGTTCGGCCAGCAGCGACCGAATCTGGCGGGTCCGGGCAGCGTAATCTTGGGTCATGGCGGGGCGGGTCATCGTGCGCAAAACGCGGCATTGTAGAGGCTGGCGCCATGCCTATAAACCACCGGGGTCCGGCTCCCGCTTGGCTTCCTTGCTATGCCGAATTGAAAAATGTAAGAATCGGCGCTGATTTGCAACGCTTCCTCCCTACAGAAATACCAAATTCTGTTGGCCGGGAAGGTGACACGACAACAACTTCGGCGGGGGGATCTCCGATGAAACTGACACTACATGGCGCACGCACGGTCCTGCTGGCTTCCACCCTGCTGACGACCGCGGCCAACGCCGATATCGCGCTCAAGGACATGAGCGAGATCGTCGGCAGCTGGAAGCTCGAATCGGTGGCCGCCGCGCTCGACAAGCCGCAGGTTCCGGAAAACCGCACCTGGGAATTCCGTCCGGACGGCATCATCGTCACCAGCGGCTACAACCGCCATTTCAAGACCGACGATCGCCACGAGTGGAGTTACAAGATCGTCAACGGGAAGATTGTTGCCGACGACCCGGGCCGCCCGGGCAGGACCATCGATTATTCCGTCTACAAGAAGGAAGGCAATGAACTCATCCTCAAGGGCGGTCTCGAAGGGTTCTACTTTTTCAAAAAACAATAAGGAGTCTGGCAGTCATGATCAAAGATCTGTTCAAGTTCGGTAAGCCCGATGTGCTGATGTGGTCCGGCGTGGGCATCTTCAGCGTCATTCTCATCGTCGCCTTCAGCCTCTTTTCGAGCAACAGCGGCCTGGTGGTCAAGGATCTGTTCGGCATGGCCGTAGTGCTGATCCTGCCCGGCTATGTCATCGTCAAGCTCTATCTCGACAATATCACCATCAGCGAGAACCTGACCAAGAATGCTGATGTCAACAAGGCCATCGACCTGCTGATCATGTCGATCGGCGTCAGCATCGCCAGCATCATCCCGATGAACTTCATCTGGAACTACCTGCTGACCATGGGTGGCGGCGAGGATGTCAAGAGCGGCGCCGGCTCCAACCTGTGGGGCAACGTCGATGAGGAGCAGATCTATACCGGCAGCGCCAGCTGGCGGTCGCTGTTCACCGTGATTGTGGTCGTCGGCCTGGCCATCGGCTACAAGATCTACGAACAGAAGCGCAAGGCCAAGTCCGAGTAAGGAGCCGGTGTCCACGATGCATGAGCAAAAGCCATCGTTGCGGCAGGTCATCGGCAGCGTGGTATCCGCAGCCTTCGGGGTGCAGAGCAGCGCCAACCGTGAACGCGATTTCACCGGTGGATCGGCCACCCCCTACATCGTCGCCGGTATCGTCTTCACGGTGCTCTTCATCCTCGCCATTGTCGGGGTGGTGAAGCTGGTACTGGGTTAGTCACCGCATGGGCTGCGTGGTACGGGGCCTTGGCTTTCCAGGGGCGTGGTCCCGTACCCCGGGCGCAGGTGCCGTGCCTGCCGGCCTCTTCCGGCAGACCGTCATTCCCCGACCATCCGCCAACGTGTCGCCGACAGAATCGATGGCCAGACCCAGCCGATCCCCCGTCCGCAAGCTCCTGGCACGGGCCTGGGGAGCCGGTGTGCTGATCCTGGCCGGCTGCATGAGCCACCTGACCGTTTATCAGGTTCCCTCGCCCGTTCTGCGGGCCTTCAAGGCCGCCTATCCCACCGCCACGGAGGTGGAGTTCCGCGAGCAAGTCAGGCAGGGCGTGAAGCTGTACACGGCCGAATTCATGGAGGACGGTTTTCCGCATGAGGTGGACTACACCTTCGACGGCAAGCCCTATGCGCCCCTGAAACGACCGGCCGCGGCCGAGGCGGAGTCCGAGCCGGCTGGCGCCGGCGACGACAAGAAAGAAACCCCAGAACCGTAACCCCACGGAGACTGACCATGCGCACCAGGAAGCTTGCCATTCTGCTCTTCTCGGCCCTGCTGGGTTCGGGCTGCGTCATGCAGAAAACCTATGACCGCGAGCATCAGCTCAACGAGCAGTTGCAGGCGGAAGTCCAGTCGGATCAGGTGCAGATTCAGGAACTGAAGGACCGCCTCCGCGTCACGATCGAGGACAGCATTCTCTTCCCCTCCGGTCAGGCCGGCCTGAGCCGCAGCGGTCGGGCGATTCTCGACAAGCTGGTTCCAACCTTGCAGGATGCCAGCGATCATCGTATCGAGATCGAGGGTTATACCGACGATGTCCCGGTGGGTCACCATCTGCGCGGCAAGTACAAGAGCAACTGGGAACTCTCCGCCGCGCGTGCCGCCAGCGTGGTGGAGTACCTGCAGAAGAGGGGTGTCGACCCCGCCCGCATGACGGCCGCCGGGCATGGTCAGTACCAGCCCACCGACGACAACGCAACCCCAGAGGGGCGCGCCCGCAATCGTCGCACCGATATCGATCTGGTGCCGATCGACAAGAGCAACTGATGGCATTGCCTGCGCGGATGGTCGGGCGCTTGTCGCCCAAGCCGCGGCGCTGCCGCCTGATCCTGTCGCTGGTCGCAGGTCTCGCCATCGTCCCGGCCTGCGTTGCCGGGGGCATGGAGGCCAGTACGCCGGAGCAGCGGGCCGCTCTCCAGACCCGTTACATGAAGGAACATCTCGCTCTCGACGAGGCCCAGACCGCCAGGGTACAGGCCATCAATCTCGACTATGCGCGGCAAATGGAGCCGGTGCTGAAGGGGAGCGAGGGCGGGCTGGCCAGGATGAGCAAGGGTCGCAGCCTCATGAGCGCCAAGGACACGGCGCTGAAGCCCGTGCTCAGTCCGCAGCAGTACGAGGCCTATGAGGCGTCGAAGGACGACCTCAAGGCCTGGCTGGAAGATCAGCTGCGCTGACCTGCCGCCCGCCCTCTGCGCCGTTCCGCCCGGGCCGGGGCGAGGTCATCGCCACCGCCTTGACGTTGCCGAAGGGCGAGCTGAACAGTTCCAGCACTTCATAGCCAGCGTTCTCCAGCAACTGCCGCAGTTCATCCGGCCGATACAGGCAAACCGGCGCCTCGATGGCATGCCGCACCGCCATGTCGCTCCCGAGCCGGCCGAAGCGCACCGTCAGCGGCTGTCTTGCCGCCGGATAGCCGAGGCTCAGCTCGGACGCCAGACCGGACACGCCGATGTAGACCCTTGCGTCGGGTACAAGCAGGTGTCCGAGATCGCGCAGGCTTGCCAGCGCCGACGGGTAGGGGAGGTAGTGCAGGCAACGCTGGGCGATCAGCAGCGATACCTGCCCCGCCAGTGTGGCCAGCAGGCTTTCCGGCAGGGCCGAGAAATCGGCCTGCACGAAGCACAATCGCCCCCGGCAGGCCGGCGTCAGGGTCTCGGTCAGGCGGGCGAAATCCGCCGTGAAATCGATCCGGTCCACACCGGTATAGTCGGCTCCTGCCTGTGCCAGACGGACCGCCAGGCCACCCGCGCCACAGCCGAGTTCCAGCGCCCGGGGCGCTCGGGCGGGAGTCTCGTGCCAGCACCGTTCGATCTCGGCCAGCGCCAGCCGATCCAGCGGGTCCAGCCGCTGCGAGGCAATATCGGCGCCATGACCCTCCGCCTGCGCGATGCGTCGATCGCCGTAACGGTTGATGACCGGATCGTTCAAGATCCAATGTCCTGCGGGAGGGTTTGTGGCGAGCCCGTCCGGCCGACGCCGCCGGGCGGTCGGTGCCCGGCAATGCAGGGCAGGCCGGGATCGTCTGCGGGGTACTGGCCGGACAGGGAGGCGCTCAGCGCTTCATCATGTCGAAGAATTCCTGGTTGGTCCTGGTTTCCTTGAGCTTGCCGATCAGGAATTCGCTGGCCGCCATTTCGTCCATGGGTTGCAGGATCTTGCGGAGAATCCAGCATTTCTGCAGTTCGTCCGGCGGTACCAGGAATTCCTCGCGGCGGGTGCCGGAGCGGTTGATGTTGATGGCCGGATAGATGCGCCGTTCGGCGATCTTGCGCTCCAGGTGCAGCTCGTTGTTACCGGTGCCCTTGAATTCCTCGTAGATCACCTCGTCCATGCGCGAGCCGGTATCGATCAGCGCCGTGGCGATGATGGTCAGGCTGCCGCCTTCCTCGATGTTGCGGGCGGCGCCGAAGAAACGCTTGGGCCGTTCCAGGGCGTTGGCGTCGACGCCACCGGTGAGGATCTTGCCGGAGGCGGGCTGCACGGTATTGTAGGCGCGCGCCAGGCGGGTGATCGAGTCCAGCAGGATGACCACATCGCGCTTGTGTTCGACCAGACGCTTGGCCTTCTCGATGATCATTTCCGCGACCTGGACATGGCGCGCCGGCGGTTCGTCGAAGGTGCTGGAAATGACCTCGCCCTTGACGCTGCGCTGCATCTCGGTGACTTCCTCCGGGCGTTCGTCGATCAGCAGCACGATCAGGTAGCACTCCGGGTACTTCTCGGCGATGGAGTGAGCCAGGTTCTGCAGGATCATGGTCTTGCCGGCCTTGGGCGGCGAGACGATGAGGCCGCGCTGGCCCTTGCCGATGGGCGCCACCAGATCGATGATGCGGGCGGTGAGATCTTCGGTGGTGCCATTGCCGACTTCCAGTTGCAGGCGCGATTTGGGGAACAGCGGCGTCAGGTTGGAGAACAGGATCTTGTGCTTGGCGTTCTCGGGCGGCTCGTAGTTGATCTGCTCGACCTTGAGCATGGCGAAATAGCGCTCGCCCTCCTTCGGCGGCCGGATCTTGCCGGAAATCGTGTCGCCGGTGCGCAGGCTGAAGCGACGGATCTGGCTGGGAGACACGTAGATGTCGTCAGGTCCCGCGAGGAAGGAACTGTCGGCCGAACGCAAGAAGCCATAGCCGTCGGAGAGGATCTCCAGCACCCCGTCGCCGTAGATGTCCTCGCCGCTCTTGGACTGCTTCTTGAGGATGGCGAAGATCAGGTCTTGCTTGCGGGTGCGGGCGATGCCCTCGATTTCCAGGGATTCGCCGATTTCTATCAGCTCGGAAACCGGCTTGCGCTTGAGGTCAGTCAGATTCATGGACGGAGAGGAGAGTTTGGGTGAGGAATCGGTTGGGTTCCAGTCACGATCCCGCGAGGGGTGAATCGTCGGAGGGGGCAGCGGAGAGCCTGGGGCGCTGGAGGCCGGAGGACGGTGCGGGACTGGAGTGTCGGTGCTACGGGTTCAAGCATGCCCGCGGCCACGACGCCGCGGGGATTCAGGTGCGGCGGTTCGCTTACAGGTTGGCGTCGATGAAGGCCGCCAGCTGCGATTTTGCCAGTGCGCCGACCTTGGTGGCATGCACTTCGCCATCCTTGAACAGGATCAGCGTCGGAATGCCGCGCACACCGTAACGCTGCGGCGTGGCGGGGTTGTTGTCGATGTTGACCTTGGCAACGGTCAGCCGGCCGGCATAGTCAACGGCGATGTCTTCCAGGATCGGTGCAATCATCTTACACGGGCCGCACCATTCGGCCCAGAAATCCACCAGCACCGGCGTGGCGGATTTCAGTACCTTGTCGTCGAAGTCGGCGTCGTTGATTTGGAGAATGTTGTCACTCACGGGTAACTCCGCAGGATCGGATGAATAGAAAAGCGGTTCGGGAACGGGTCTGGCCGGGAAACGGCCGGGAAGGCTTGAGCAGGGCTCGGCGGTGCCGACATTTCAGCGGAAAGGATCGCCGAATGCAAGTGTTTTGCAGCGCCCGGCCTCCGGAAACCATCGTTTGCCCGGTCGCGGCCGGCTACGCCTCGACATAGTGCACGGCCTGCCCCAGCCAGCGTTCGATCAGCGGCTCCACATGATGGGGGTGCTCGCGATGCAGGCGCTCGGCGAGCGCCTGGACGGTATCCAGGAGGTTTTCGTCGCGCACCAGGTCGGCGATGCGGAACTGGATCTGGCCGGTCTGGCGCGTACCCAGCAATTCGCCGGGACCGCGGATGCTCATGTCCTTCTCGGCGATGAGGAAGCCGTCGTCGGTCTCCCTCAGGGTGGCCAGCCGGGCGCGGGCCGTCTCGCCCAGCGGAGGCTGATAGAGCAGCACGCAATGCGCCTCGCCGGGACCGCGGCCGACGCGCCCGCGTAGCTGGTGCAACTGGGCGAGCCCCAGCCGTTCGGCGTTTTCGATGACCATCAGGCTGGCGTTGGGAACGTCCACGCCCACCTCGATCACGGTCGTGGCGACCAGCACGTCGATATCACCCTGCTTGAAGCGCTGCATGATCGCTTCCTTGTCGGCGGCCTTCAGCCGGCCGTGGATCAGCGCGACGGCGAGGTCCGGCAGCGCCTCGGCCAGGAGCCGGGCGGTTCGTTCGGCGGCTTCGGCCTGCAGCGATTCCGATTCCTCGATCAGGGTGCAGACCCAGTACACCTGTCGCCGCTGTGCCACCCAGCCCTGGATGCGGGCGACGATGTCACCGCGGCGGGTGGTCGGCAACACGCTGGTCCTGACCGGTGTCCGCCCCGGTGGCCGCTCGTCGATCACCGAGAGGTCGAGGTCGGCATAGCCGATCATGGCCAGGGTTCTCGGGATGGGCGTCGCGGTCATGACCAGCTGATGCGGGTAGCGGCCCTGATGGCGGCCCTTCTCGCGCAGCGCCAGACGCTGATGCACACCGAAGCGGTGCTGTTCGTCGATGATGACCAGGCCCAGCCTGTGGAAGGCCACCTGCTCCTGGAACAGGGCGTGGGTGCCGATGATGACGCCGACCCGGCCGCTCGCCAGGCGCTCCAGCGTGGCGCTGCGGGCCGCGCCCTTGGCCTTGCCGGCGAGAAAGGCCACCTCCGCACCCAGCGGTTCCAGCCACTGGCGGAAGCTGCGGGCATGCTGTTCGGCCAGCAGCTCGGTGGGCGCCATGATGGCAACCTGGTGCTGGGCGCGGAGTGCCGTCAGGGCTGCGAACGCGGCCACCACGGTCTTGCCCGAGCCGACATCGCCCTGCACCAGACGCATCATCGGGCGTGGGCGGGCCAGATCGGCGCCGATTTCGGCGATGACGCGGGCCTGGGCGCCGGTAAGCGCGAACGGTAGGGCGCCCCGGAAGACTTCGGCGGCCTGCGCGTCGATCGTCAGGATGGGGGCGACATGGCTCTGCATGCGGGCGCGGTGGCGGCTCAGGCTGAGATGGTGCGCCACCAGCTCCTCGATGATCAGCCGCCGGCGGGCGGCGGCAAGGGCGGCCGAGCCCGCGGACAGGCCGGCGGGTGGCGTGTGCAGCAACCGCAGGGCATCGGCGAGCGCTGGGCCGTCGTCTCCGGCTTGCCCGGCGCCGGGCAGCCAGTCAGGCAATTGCTCGATCACCGTCAGCGCCTGGGCGACCAGACGCCGCAGCAGCTTCTGGTGCAGTCCGTCGGTCAGCGGATAGACCGGCGTCAGGGTGGCCTCGGGCCGGCCCCGCTCCGACTCGGCGATCAGTCGATAGTCGGGATGGACGATTTCCAGGCCATGAAAGCCTCCCCGGATCTCGCCGTAGCAGTGTAGCCACTGGCCCGGCAGGAAGTGCCGACGCTGATCCGGGGTGAAGTGGAAAAAGCGCAGGGACAGCCAGCCGCTGCCATCGGCGATGCGAACCGTCAGCGAGCGCCGGCCGGCGGGGCTCAGGTCGGCCAGTTCGATGCGTCCCTCGACCAGGGCATGATCGCCGGCCCGCAGCGCGCCCAGCGGGGTCAGCCGGGTGCGGTCCTCATAGCGCAGCGGCAGGTGGAACAACAGGTCCTCGCGCTTGCGGAGTCCCAGTTTTTCCAGTTTTCCGAGGGTTTGCGCGCCGACACCCTTGAGCGCGGCGATGGAATCGCCCGCCGTTGCAGGCCGTGGACGGGATGCTGGCGAGCGGTCCGCCTCACGCGGCGAGGACGAGCACCGCATCCATTTCCACGCCGGCGCCACGGGGCAGGGCGGCCACGCCGATGGCGGCGCGGGCCGGGTAGGGCGCCTGGAAATACTCCGCCATGATGGTGTTGACGCGGGCGAAGTGGCCGAGGTCGGTGAGGAAGACGTTGAGCTTGACCACGTCGCCGAAGCTGCCGCCGGCAGCCTCGGCCACCGCCAGGAGGTTGTCGAAGACCCGGCGGATCTGCGCGTCGATGTCGCCCTCGACCAGGTTCATGCTGTCGGGATCGAGCGGGATCTGTCCGGACAGGTAGACGGTGTTGCCGGCCCTGACGGCCTGCGAATAGGTGCCGATAGCCTGCGGCGCCCGGTCGGTGGATACGATCTGTCTAGTCATGTTGGGCTTTCTTGCGGAGCTCGGTCTTGGCGCGGGAAATCTTCAGTACGATCGAAAGCTTGCGCAGTTCGCGGACGACGGTGGCGAGATGGTTGCGGTCACGCACCATGAGGGTGATGAAGTCCACCGAAACCTGGCTGTCCTGGTTGATGATCTGCACGTTCTCGATGTTGGCGCGCATGCGCGAGATGGTCGAGGCGACCTTGGCGAGGGTGCCCACCTGGTTCATCAGCTCCAGCCGGATCAGCGCCGGAAATTCGCCCTTGGCCTGCTTGTCCCATTGCACGTCGATCCAGTTGACCTGGCGCTTGCGCAGTTCCTCGACGTTCTTGCACTCAGTCAGGTGCACGACAATGCCCTTGCCGGGATTGAAGAAGGCGATGATGGGATCGCCCGGGATGGGCCGGCAGCACTTGGCCAGGTTGACCACCATGCCCTCGGTGCCCTTGATGATCAGGGGATTCAGTTCCGGTTTTCCGGCCGAGGGCTCGCCCGCATCGGCATGGCCTTTGGTATTGATCAGTTGCCGGGCCACCAGCATCGGCAGGCGGTTGCCGAAGCCGATGTCTTCCAGCAGCGCCTCGCGGCTGGGCATCTCCAGGCGCCGCAGCAGGTGCTCGAACTGCTTGGCCGATATGTCCTCGTAGCGCTGGCCGAGGCTGTCCAGTTCCTTCTCCAGCAGCCGCTGGCCGAGGGCGATGCCCTCCTGGGTCTTGAAGTGTCGCAGGTGGTTGCGGATGGCCGCGCGGGCCTTGGCCGTGACCACGAAATTGAGCCACAGCGGATTCGGCCGTGCCCAGGGGGCGGTAATGATCTCGACCGTCTGGCCGTTCTGGAGCACGGTCTGCAGTGGCGCCAGTTGCCGGTCGATGCGGGCCGAGATGCAGGTGTTGCCGATCTGCGTATGCACCGCATAGGCGAAGTCGACGACCGTGGCGTTGCGCGGCAGCTTGATGATCTGGCCACGCGGGGTGAACACGTAGACCTCGCGCTGGAAGAGGTCCACCTTGAGGTTGTCGAGGAATTCCAGCGAATCGCCGGCGCTCTTCTGGATTTCCAGCAGATCCTGCAACCATTCGTGGGCGCGGGCCTGGCTGTAGGTGGAATGTTCCTGCTCGCTCTTGTACAGCCAGTGCGCGGCGATGCCGGCTTCCGCCAGGTGATGCATGGCCCGCGTGCGAATCTGGATTTCCACCGGCTGGCCATAGGGGCCGGCGAGGACGGTGTGCAATGACTGGTAGCCGTTGGCCTTGGGGACGGCGATGTAGTCCTTGAAGCGGCCCGGCACGGGCTTGTAGAGGTTGTGGGCGATGCCCAGGGCCCGGTAGCAGTCATCGATGGTTTCGCCGATGATGCGGAAGGCGTAGACATCGTAGACTTCCGCGAACGGCCGCCGCTTGCGGAGCATCTTCTGATAGAGGCTGTAGAGGTGCTTTTCCCGGCCGATGACCTCCATGTCTCCGAGGCCGGTGTCTTCCAGGCGGCGCCGGATGCTGGTCTCGATGCCGCTCACGACTTCCTTGCGGTTGCCCCGCGCCTTGCGCACGGACTGCTCCAGCACCCGCGCGCGCATCGGGTACATGGCGGCAAAGCCCAGATCCTCGAGCTCCAGGCACAGCTCGTGCATGCCAAGCCGGTTGGCGATCGGCGCGTAGATGTCGAGGGTCTCGGCGGCGATGCGGCGGCGCTTGGCGCTGGCCATGTTTTCCAGCGTGCGCATGTTGTGCAGGCGGTCGGCCAGCTTGACCATGATCACGCGCAGGTCCTTGACCATGGCCAGGAACATCTTGCGGACGTTCTGCGCCTGCGCCTCGGCACGCGACTTGCTGTCGATGCGGCCGAGCTTGGTGACGCCGTCGACCAGTTCGGCAACCTCCTCGCCGAATTCCTCGATCAGCTGTTCCTTGCCGATCGCGGTGTCCTCGATGACGTCATGCATGATCGCGGCCATGATGCCGCGCGCATCCATGCGCATGTCGGCGAGGATCAGGGCCACCGACAGCGGGTGGCAGATGTAGGGTTCGCCGGTCAGGCGGGTCTGGCCGGCATGGGCCCGATCGGCGAGGCGATAGGCCCGCTCGACCTCGGCGATCTGCGCTGGCTCCAGATAGGCCGACAGCACGCCGCACAGGCGGCGGATCAGCTTCTCCTGGGGCTGCTCGATAGCTTCACGTAGCGCAAGGGACTGCATGCGGCCAGCCACGCACGGTCAAGCTACCCGATGACGGCGGATCGCGGCGTGCGGCATGTGGCTGCTCCGCTCGGCCCCGCGCCTTCGTCAGTCGAAATCCTCGTCATCGAGATCCGGGCCCGGCGTGGGCAGCGGGGGGCGGGCGAAGGTGAAACGGTCCTGCTTGACCGGAACGTTCAGGTAGTCGCGGGTGATGTCGCCGGCGGCAATTTCCCGCAATGCAACCACAGTGGCCTTGTCGTTCTCCCAGGCTACCTTGGCGTCATCGGGGTTGATGGACAGCTGGCGGGCGCGCTTGGCGGCCACCAGCACCAGCTGGAAGCGGTTGTCGACGTTGTCGAGACAGTCCTCTACGGTAACTCGTGCCATGAAAAATCTTGACGATAGGTGAAAGGGGGGAACGGATCCCGGTTTTACCGGAAAGTCCCGAGCTTGTACAGCCTGGCAAGCGCTGCGGGCACTTGCCGAGGCACAGGTTCATACCGCCGGCGCGGTGTTCGCGGCGCTGTCAGCTTGCGCGGGTTTCCAGCATGGCGACAGCCGGCAGCTTCTTGCCTTCCAGGAATTCCAGGAAGGCGCCGCCACCGGTGGAGGTGTAGGACACCCGGTCGCCAATGCCGTATTGGTCGATCGCCGCCAGGGTGTCGCCGCCGCCGGCGATGGAGAAGCCCTGGCTGTCCGCGACGGCCCGGGCGACCACCTGGGTGCCCTGGCTGAACTGCTCGATCTCGAACACGCCGACCGGGCCATTCCAGACGATCGTGCCGGCCGACTTGATGATCTCGGCATAGCGGGCCGCCGTCTCAGGACCGATGTCCAGGATCATGTCGTCCTCGGCGACGTCGCCGACCTTTTTCACCGTGGCAACCGCGGCTTCGGAAAATTCCTTGGCGGTAACGACATCGGTCGGCACCGGGATCTCGCCGCCGCGGGCCTTGGCCTGTGCCATCAGCCGCTGCGCCTCGGGAATCAGATCCGCCTCGTAGAGCGACTTGCCGACGGGGAAACCGGCCGCGGCGATGAAGGTGTTGGCGATGCCGCCACCGACGATCAGCTGGTCGCAGAGGCTGGACAGCGAATCCAGCACCTCGAGCTTGCCGGACACCTTGGAGCCGCCGACGATGGCCAGCATCGGCCGTTGCGGATGCTTCAGCGCCTTGCCCAGCGCGTCCAGTTCGGCCGCCAGCAGCAGGCCGGCGCAGGCGACTGGGGCGAAGCGGCCGACCCCATGGGTGGAGGCATGGGCGCGGTGGGCGGAACCGAAGGCGTCCATCACGTATACGTCGCACAGGGCCGCCATTTGCCTCGACAGTTCCTCGCCGTCCTTCTTCTCGCCCTTGTTGAAGCGGACGTTCTCGCAGAGCACGACATCGCCCGGCGCGGCCTCGACCCCGTTCAGCCAGTCCCTGGCCAGCTTGACCGGTCGACCCAGCAGTTCGGCCAGCCGCTCGGCGACCGGCTGCAGGGAAAACTCCCCGGCGAACTCGCCCTCGCTGGGGCGGCCCAGATGCGACATCAGCATGACCTGGGCGCCAGCCTTGAGGCAATGTTCGATGGTCGGCAGGCTGGCGCGGATGCGGGTATCGCTGGTGACCTTGCCATCCTTGACGGGGACATTCAGGTCCTCGCGGATGAGGACGCGTTTGCCGGCGAGATCCAGATCGGTCAGTCGTTTGAAGCTCATATGTCGTAAGGTTCCGGTTGGTGGGTTGAATCTGCTGGTGGGGCTCAGGCCACGCGCCACTTGATGGAGCAGCCCATGCTGGGCATCTGCTCGGCCGGCCCGTTGCCGGTCTCGGCCACCTGCTGCATGGCCTCGAACAGTTCCCGGCGCGCCTCCGGCGGTGCCGGGTTGCGGCCGCTGGCGTCCAGCCGGCCCCGGTACTGCAGCGCGAGTTGCGCGTTGTAGCCAAAGAAGTCCGGCGTGCAGACGGCGCCATAGGCGCGGGCGGTTGCCTGGCTGGCATCCAGGAGATAGGGGAACGGGTATTCCTGCTCGCGGGCGACGCGCTGCATGTTCTCGAACGAATCCTCGGGATAGTCGGCGGGATCGTTGGCCATGATGGCCACGCTGTGTATGCCGTGCGCCCGGAGCGCCAGGGTGTCGCGCACCAGCCTCGGCTGGATGGCCTTGACGTAGGGGCAATGGTTGCAGATGAACATGACCAGCAGCCCGCGCGGGCCCAGGCAGTCGCTCAGGGTCCAGATCCTGCCGTCGACGCCGGGCAGGGCAAAGTCGATGGCGCGCGCGCCGAAATCGCAAACGGGTGTTTCCAGTAGGGCCATGCGGTCGTGCCGGTATGTGCGGTTACAGCCGCCGAATGATAGCAAACCTCGCCCGCCTTCCGGTTTTCATGGATTTTCCGCCTGCCGGCCCGGCGGCTCAGGTTGTCCGCAGCCGCCAGAGGGCCACCAGCACGCCCAGCAGTGCCAGGAGGGTCGGCATGGAGACGGAGAGCAGCGGGTTCAGCTCGTAAACGAGCCCCAGGTGGCCGAACATCTTGTCGAACACATGGAAGCCAAGCCCGATGACCACCCCGGCCACCACGCGCTGGCCGGTGCCGACCTCGCGCCTGACCGTCAGCACGAACGGTATTGCCACCATCAGCATGACCAGCGTGACCAGCGGATTGACCAGCCGGCCCCAGAAGGCCTGTTCGACGATCTGCGATTTCTGGCCGTTCTCGCGCAGGTACTGCGCGTAGTTGTGCAGTTCCAGGGCCGACAGGTTCTCCGGACGGATGACGAAGGCATTCAGCAGCTCGGGCGCCAGCACCGAGGACCAGTCGGTTTCATGCAGATGCGAGGTCGCCACACGCCGCCCGTCAAAGGTGCTGGTGCTGATGTCGCTCAGCCGCCAGCGGATGCCGTCGTGGCTGGCCTGGTCGGCGTGGGTGGCACGGGTCAGCTGGCGGTCGGTGTCGACATCGTAGATGCTGATGTCGCCCAGCTGCTCCAGTTCGGTCATGCTGCGGATGTTGATGAAGACATTGCCATCCCGCACCCAGAAGCCGTACTTGGAACGCGAGGTCACCTGCTTGTTCTGGGCGATGGACTTGAGATTCTGGGCGGCGCGCTCCGAGGGTGGCGCTAGCAGTTCGCCGACCAGGATGGACAAGACCAGCAGGATGACCCCGCCGAGGATCACGCCGCCGACGATGCGGGCCCGGGCCACGCCGGCCGCCTGCATGGCGACCAGCTCGCGGTGGTTGGCGAGCGCTCCCAGGGTGACCAGGCTGCCGACCAGGGCGGCGGGTGGCAGCAGCTCATAGAAGTTGCGGGGCAGGGTCAGGGCCAGGTACTTGAATATCTGCCGCATGCCGTAGTCGCCCTTGCCCATGTCGCCCAGCTCGTCGGCAAAGGTGAAGAAACTCAGCAGGGTCAGCAGGATCAGTACCGCGATCAACGATCCCTTGATGACCTCGCGGGCGATGTACCAGTCCAGGCTGCGGATCATGTCCGTCTCCCGATATGCAGCTGGTATCGCACCCAGCGCAGGCCCAGGTTCTTGGCGAACAGCACCAGCGTCATCAGCAGCAGAAGGCCGTAGATGGCCGCATAGGCCACCCAGGGGGCGATCTTTTCCGACATCACCAGGCCCTGCGATATTTTCTGGGCATTCTCGTAGACGATGTAGATGATGAAGGCCGAGAAGACGCTGGCATAAGGGCCCTGGCGTGGCGAGACCCGCGCCAGCGGGACGGCGAGGAGGGCGAGGGCGACGACCCCCAGCGGAATGCCGATGCGCTTTTGCAGTTCGGCGAGTTCCTTGGGGGTGCCGGCCGCCAGCAGTTCCAGGCTGGCCGTTCCCTCGCGGCGCAGGGTGGCGGACATTTCCTCCGGCCCGCCGATACGGACGGCGTACTCGTCGAACTGGCTGATGACGTAATCGGCCTGTCCGGGGATGCCCTGATAGCGGCGTCCATTGTTCAGGACCACGAAATTGTCGCCGTTGTCGGCCCGCTGCAGCCGGCCCCGTTCGGCGATCACGACCCCGGTGCTGTCGCTCTGCCGGCTCTGCACGAAGATGTTCAGCATGTCCTGGCTGGCGTCCAGGGTTTCGGCGTAAAGCACGACATCGCCGGCGCTGAATTCGTTGAAACGGCCCGGCTTGATGCCGCGGATATCGTGCGTTTCCACGTCGCGCATCAGCAACTGCTGGGCCTGGCGCTCGCTCCAGGGCATGACTTCCAGCGCCATGTAGGCGGACAGCAGCAGCAGGGGAATGACAGTCCAGGCCAGGGCGCGGTAAAGCCGCCTCGCGCCGATTCCGGCCGAGGCCAGCACCGAAATTTCGTGATCGCGGTACATGCGTCCCATCAGGGTCAGCACGGCCATGAACAGTGAGGGCGGGATCAGTACCGCGATGGCCGACAAGGTTTTCAGGCCCAGCAGCGAGAACACGGTTTCGGTGGCCACCTCGCCTTCGATCGCCTTGGTCAGGATGCCCAGGAACTTGCGGCTGACGATGATGGTGACCAGGACCAGCAGTATGGACAGCAGGGTCTTGAGCAGTTCCTGACACATCATGCGGTCGATGACCGCGAACAGGGGGCGGCCGGCGCGGCCCCGGCGGCTGTCCGATCCGGCTTTCATCGGCCGGAACCGGTGTGGCGGGCCAGGGTCGGAAAATGGCCGCGGGGACAGGGGTGATGGGGTTTCGGCACGGATCGCTGGTGTGGTCTTGTTCTGCACGGGAACGGTTTGGACGCTGGCCCCGCTCCCTTGCTATCCTTCCGCCTCGGGTGCGGGGCGCAACGTCGGAGCCGCCGTCCGGCGGGCGCGGTTCGCGCGGCGTGCCGGCGTCTCCCTACCTTCAAATCAGGACAGTTTACTATGGACTATCTCGCAAAATCCGATCTCATCGAACAGCTGGCCACGCCCTGCGTCATCGCCGGGTTTCACCACAAGCGCAAGCTGACGCCTGCGGCGGCGGCGCTGGATGCCCGCCTGGGTGGTCTGCTGGAGCGGCTCCTCAAGCGCGACGACATCGACGGCAAGCCGGGCGATCTGCTGGTGGTGGCGCACACGGGGGATGCCGGCATCGAGCGGGTGATCCTGATCGGGCTCGGCAAGAAAGACGAGCTTAACGCGGCGGTCTACCGCAAGGCCCTGTCGGTGGCGGCCCGCGCGCTCCGGGACAGCCATGCCCGGCAGGCGGTCAGCCTGTTGCACGATGTCGAGCCGGCGGAGCGGGATGCGGCCTGGGCCATCCGCCAGTTCATCGACATCCTGGAGGCGGCGCTCTACCGTTTCACCGAATTCAAGCGCGAGGAAAACAAGGCCAGGCGCAAGCTGGAGTCGCTGGCGTTCCTGGTCGCCGAAACGGCCGGCTTCAAGGCGGCCGAGCAGGCCATCCGGGAGGGGCAGGCCATCGCCCAGGGCGCCAACCTGGCGCGGGACCTGGCCAACCTGCCCGGCAATGTCTGCACACCGACCTATCTGGGCGAGCAGGCCGAGCGGATCGGCAAGAAGCACAAGAAGCTCAAGGTCAAGGTGCTGGCCGAGAAGGACATCGAGGAACTGGGCATGGGTGCCTTTCTTTCGGTGTCGCGCGGCAGCCAGGAACCGGCCCGGTTCATCGTCCTGGAATATGCCGGCGGTCCGGCCAAGGCCAAACCCTATGTCCTAGTCGGCAAGGGCCTGACCTTCGATGCCGGCGGCATCTCGATCAAGCCCGCCGCCAACATGGACGAGATGAAATACGACATGTGCGGTGGCGCCAGCGTCATCGGCGCCATGGCTGCCGTCGCCGAACTGCAATTGCCCATCCATGTGGTGGGTCTGGTGCCGGCCTCGGAAAACCTGCCATCCGGCTCGGCCAACAAGCCCGGGGACATCGTCAGGAGCATGGCCGGCATCAGCATCGAGATCCTCAATACCGATGCCGAGGGGCGTCTGCTGCTGTGCGACGCGCTCTGCTATGCCAAGCGCTACGATCCGGCGGCGGTCATCGATGTGGCGACGCTCACGGGCGCCTGCGTGGTGGCTCTGGGCCGCCATCCGAGCGGCCTGTGGAGCAACCATGAGGATCTGGCGGCGGCGCTGGCCAGGGCCGGTGACGAGAGTTGCGACCGGGTCTGGCGCATGCCGCTGTGGGACGATTACCAGGAGCAGCTGAAGTCCAATTTTGCCGATGTCGCCAACATCGGCGGGCCCGATGGCGGCAGTATCACGGCGGCCTGTTTCCTGTCGCGCTTCGCCAAGGAATACCCCTGGGCGCACATCGACATCGCCGGCACCGCCTGGCGTACCGGCGCCGAGAAGGGCGCGACCGGGCGGCCGGTGCCATTGCTGGTGCAGTACCTGATCGACCGGGCGCGATGACCCGCATCGACTTCTACCTCCTGTCGACCCGCGATCCGCAGTCACGCCGGCTGATGGCCTGCCGGCTGATCGAAAAGGCCTATCGCCAGGGCCACCGGCTCTGGGTGAGAACGGAAACCGCCGAGGAAACCCGAGAGCTGGATGATCTGCTCTGGACGTTCCGGCAGGGCAGTTTCGTGCCGCACGAGTGCGCGGCGGAGATCAACGAGGCGCCGGTGCTCATCGGTCATGGCCCACCCCGGCCGGAACTGGCCGATGTGCTGGTCAACCTGGGCGCCGGGGTGCCGCCGGGCTTCGAGCATTTCGAGCGGGTCGCCGAGCTGGTGGACCAGGATGCGGCGGTGAAGCAGGCCGGCCGGCAGCGCTACCGTCACTATCAGGCCGGCGATCACCCGATCCACACGCACGAGCTTGATCGGCTCGCCGGCTGAGGCGCGCCGGATCTCCAGGCCCCGAATCCTTGCAAACATACCGTTCGCGCGAGCCGCGGACGATTCCCCGAGACGTTATGGACAAGACATACGAACCGCACGCGCTGGAACAACGCTGGTACGACACCTGGGAGCGCCAGGGCCATTTCAGGCCGTCCGGCAGCGGCGAGTCCTACTGCATCATGATCCCGCCGCCCAACGTCACCGGCAGCCTGCACATGGGGCACGGGTTCAACAACACCATCATGGACACCCTGATCCGGCTGCGTCGCATGCAGGGCCGCAACACGCTATGGCAGGTGGGGACCGACCATGCCGGCATCGCCACGCAGATGGTGGTCGAGCGGCAGCTGGCTGCCGGCAACCTGACCCGCCACGATCTCGGGCGCGAGGCATTCCTGGAGAAGGTCTGGGCGTGGAAGGCCGAATCCGGCGGCACCATTACCCGTCAGCTGCGCCGCCTGGGTTCCTCCGTCGACTGGACCCGCGAGCGTTTCACCATGGACGCGGGACTGTCCCGCGCCGTGCAGGAGGCCTTCGTCCGGCTCTATGACGAGGGCCTGATCTATCGCGGCAAGCGCCTGGTCAACTGGGACCCCAAGCTGCACACCGCGATTTCCGACCTGGAGGTCCAGAGCGAGGAAGAGAAGGGCAGCCTGTGGCACTTCCGCTATCCGCTGGCGGACGGCTCGGGCCACCTGGTGGTGGCGACCACCCGGCCGGAGACCATGCTCGGCGATACCGCCGTGGCCGTGTATCCGGAAGATGCGCGCTACCGGCATCTGGTCGGCCGCACGGTCCGCCTGCCGGTGGTGGGCCGGGAGATTCCCATCGTCGCCGACGATTACGTCGACCCGGAATTCGGCACCGGTTGCGTCAAGATCACGCCCGCCCATGATTTCAACGATTACGAGGTCGGCAAGCGCCACAACCTGCCGCTGATCAATGTGCTGGACCGCGATGCGCGCATCCTGCACGAGTTCACCGTGCTCACCTTCGAGGGCTATGCCGGCGCCCACGGCGAGAAGGCGCCGGAAGCCTATGCCGGGCTGGACCGCTTCGCGGCGCGCCGGCAGATCGTCGCCGAGTTCGAAGCCCTGGGCCTGCTGGAAAAAATCGAGCCGCATACCCTGAAGGTGCCGCGCGGCGATCGCTCCGGGGTGGTGATCGAGCCCTGGCTGACCGACCAGTGGTACGTCAACGCCAGGGAGCTGGCCCGGCCCGCCATCGAGGCGGTCGAGGACGGCCGCATCCGCTTCGTGCCGCAGCAATACGAGAATCTCTACTTCTCCTGGATGCGTGATATCCAGGACTGGTGCATTTCCCGCCAGCTGTGGTGGGGTCACCGCATCCCGGCCTGGTACGACGACCGCGGGCAGGTCTATGTCGGTCGCGACGAGGCCGACGTGCGCGCCAAGTACAGCCTGGCTGCCGCCACGCCGCTGCGCCAGGACGAGGACGTGCTCGACACCTGGTTCTCCTCCGCCCTGTGGACCTTCTCCACCCTGGGCTGGCCGGACGAAACACCGGAGCTGCGGACCTTCCATCCCACCGACGTGCTGGTCACCGGCTTCGACATCATCTTCTTCTGGGTGGCGCGGATGATCATGATGACGCTGCACTTCATGAAGCACCCGGACGGTTCGCCGCAGGTTCCGTTCAGGACCGTCTATGTCCATGGTCTGGTCCGCGATGCCGAGGGCCAGAAGATGTCCAAATCCAAGGGCAACGTGCTCGATCCCCTGGACATCATCGACGGCATCGGCCTGGAGGCGCTGGTGGCCAAGCGCACCACCGGTCTGATGCAGCCCCAGATGGCGGAAAAGATCGACAAGCGTACCCGCAAGGAATTTCCGGAAGGCATCGCGGCCTATGGTTGCGATGCGCTGCGCTTCACCTTCGCCTCGCTGGCCTCCACCGGCCGCGACATCAAGTTCGACATGGGCCGGGTCGAGGGCTACCGCAATTTCTGCAACAAGCTGTGGAACGCGGCGCGCTTCGTGCTGATGAACACCGAAGGCCAGGATTGTGGCCTGGCGGGCGAGATGGCCCTGAGCCTGCCGGATCGCTGGATCCGCTCCCGCCTGAGTCGTGCGGTCGGCGAGACCTTGGCGGCCTTCGACGATTTCCGCTTCGATCTTGCCGCCCGTGCGATCTACGAATTCATCTGGAACGAGTACTGCGACTGGTATCTGGAACTGGCCAAGGTCAGCCTGCAAGCTCCCGATGTGGCCCGGCAGCGCGGCACGCGACGGACCCTGGTCGAGGTACTGGAGACCGTGCTGCGCCTCGTCCATCCGGTGATGCCCTACATCACCGAGGAGATCTGGCAGCGCATCGCGCCGCTGGCCGGGCAGGGCGGTGAGACCATCATGCTGCGGCCCTATCCGGTGGTCGCGCCGGCCGGCTGCGATGCCGATAGCGAGGCGGCGCTGGACTGGCTGATGGCGCTGCTGCTCGGGATCCGTCGCATCCGCGGGGAGATGAACATCGCCCCGGGCAAGCCACTGAATATCCTGCTGGATAACGGCTCGGCGCAGGATCATGCCCATGTCGACGCCTGCCGCGACTATATCCACCGGATCGGCCGCATCGAGTCGATCGACTGGCTTGCGGCGGGTGCCACGGCGCCGGACGCCGCCATCGCCCTGGTCGGCGATCTGAAGGTGCTGATCCCCATGCGCGGCCTGATCGACAAGGATGCCGAACTGGCCCGGCTGGACAAGGAAATGCAGCGGATCGCCAGGGAGCTGCCCCGGCTCGAAGGCAAATTGTCGGATGCCGGTTTTCTGGCCAAGGCGCCGCCTGCCGTGGTGGCCAAGGAACAGCAGCGGTTGCAGGAACTGCGCGCCAACCTCGCCGAACTCGAAGCCCAGATGGCGAGGATACGGACGCTCTAGCCGGGGCGGCAGGTGAGCGCCGAGTTCCCGATGGCCGGTCCGGCGCGTTCGTCCGCTTGAGGCACGCATGGCTGCCGTTCCTGCCGGCCTGTCCGGCCTGGCCAAATGTCTGGTGAAGCAGGGCCTGATCACAGAAGGCAAGGCCCTGGCCTGCACGGAGGAGGCGGCGCGCAAGAATGTCCCGCTGGTCAGCCATCTGGTGGCCGGCGGCATACTGGGCAGCCTGGAGATCGCCGAGACGGTGGCTGAGGAATTCAGCGTGCCCCTGCTGGATCTGGCCGTCTTCCTGCCCGAGTTCATCCCCCTCAAGGCGGTGAGCGAGCGGCTGATGCTGGAGCATCATGCCCTGCCGCTGTTCCAGCGCGGCAATCGCCTGTTCTTGGCGGTATCCGACCCCAGCCAGCATCTGGCCTTCGACGAGATCAAGTTCCACTCGGGTCTGATCGTCGACATTGTCGTTGTCGAGGAAGACAAGCTCGGCAAGGCCATCGAGGCGGCGCTGGAAGCGGCCGACACCACCTTCAAGGAACTGCTGAACGTCAATCTCGACGCCATCCCCCTGACTGGCGCCGATAGCGGCGGGGCCGAGGGCGCGGTCGAGGTCGACGACGCGCCGATCGTGCGCTTCGTCAACAAGATCCTGCTCGATGCCATCAAGAAGGGCGCCTCCGACATCCACTTCGAGCCCTACGAAAAGGCGTTCCGCATCCGCTTCCGCAACGACGGCCTGCTGCATGAGGTCGCCAGTCCCCCGGCCGGTCTGGCGACCCGCATCTCGGCCCGGCTCAAGGTCATGTCGCGCATGGATATCGCCGAACGCCGGGTGCCGCAGGACGGCCGCATCAAACTGGAGATTTCCCGCCACCGGGCGATCGATTTCCGCGTCAACACCTGTCCGACGCTGTTCGGGGAGAAGATCGTCCTGCGCATCCTGGACCCGACCACGGCACAGATCGGCATCGAGCGGCTCGGTTTCGAGCCGGAGCAGCGGGTGAATTTCCTTGAGGCGATCAACAAGCCCTACGGCATGATCCTGGTGACAGGGCCGACCGGCAGCGGCAAGACCGTGACGCTGTATACCGGGCTCAATATCCTCAACACCAGCGATCGCAACATTTCCACCGTCGAGGATCCGGTCGAGATCACCGTGCCGGGCATCAACCAGGTGAATGTCAACGTCAAGACGGGCCTGACCTTTGCCGAGGCGCTGCGGGCCTTCCTGCGGCAGGATCCCGATATCATCATGGTGGGCGAGATCCGCGATCTCGAAACCGCCGAGATCGCGGTCAAGGCGGCGCAGACCGGTCACCTGGTGCTGTCGACCCTGCACACCAACGACGCGCCGCAGACGCTCAACCGCCTGATGCAGATGGGCATCCCGCCCTTCAACATCGCCTCGTCGGTGCTGTTGATCATGGCCCAGCGGCTGGCGCGGCGACTGTGCGAGTCCTGCAAGCGCCCGCTCGATCTGCCGCCGGAAACCCTGCTGGAGGCGGGTTTTGCCGAGGCCGATCTGGATGGGCTGACCCTCTATGGTCCCGGCGAGTGCGACCAGTGCGTGAAGGGCTACAAGGGGCGGGTCGGCATCTACCAGGTGATGCCGATCACCGAGGCCCTGAACCGCATCATCCTGGAGGGGGCGAATGTCAGCCGCATCGCCGAGCAGGCCCGCGCCGAGGGGATCACCGATCTGCGCACCTCCGGTCTCCGCAAGGTGCGGGCGGGGATCACCAGCCTCGCGGAAATCGACCGTATCACCCGGGAGTAGGACGTGCCCAGGAGCGGAGAACATCTCGTCTGGTTTGTCTGGGAGGGGACCGACCCGCGCGGCCTGCGGACCAGGGGCGAGCTTACCGCCCGCACGGAGATGATCGCCCGCGCCGAGCTGCGCCGCCAGGGTGTCCGCGTGGTCAAGATCCGCAGGAAGCCCAAGGCGCTGTTCCCCTCCGGGCAGAAAAAGATCACGACCCGGGACATCGCCATTTTCAGCCGCCAGCTAGCAACCATGCTGTCCTCGGGCGTGCCGCTAGTACAGGCGTTCGATATCGTCGGGCGCGGACACGAAAACCCGTCGATGCAGGACCTGCTGCTCAAGATCAAGACCGACATCGAGGGCGGCGTCGCCCTGGCGGAGGCGCTGGGACGCCACCCGCAGTATTTCGACGAGCTGTTCTGCAATCTGGTGCAGGCCGGCGAGCAGGCCGGCGTGCTGGAGACGCTGCTGCACAAGATCGCCGAATACAAGGAAAAGACCGAGTCGATCAAGGGCAAGATCCGGAAGGCGCTGACCTACCCGATCGCCGTCATCATCGTCGCCGTGGCGGTCACGGCCATTCTGCTGATTTTCGTGGTGCCGCAGTTCGAGGAGCTGTTCAAGGGGTTCGGCGCCGACCTGCCGGCCTTTACGCGGATGGTGGTCGACCTGTCGCGCTGGGTGCAGGACGGATGGTACCTTGTTCTCGGGGGGCTGATGGCCCTGGTCTATGTCCTGGTCCAGCTGCAGAGGCGCTCGGTCGGTTTCAATCACATGGTGGACCGCCTTGCCCTGCGCGCCCCGGCCATCGGCACCATCGTCAACAAGGCCGCGATCGCTCGTTTCGCCCGCACCCTGGCCACCATGTCCGCCGCCGGCGTGCCGCTGGTGGAGGCGCTCGCCTCGGTGGCGGGGGCCACGGGCAATGTCGTCTACTCCACCGCGGTCATGCACATGCGGGACGACGTTTCCGCCGGTTCGCAGTTGCAGCAGTCCATGCGGCAGACAGCCCTGTTTCCGAATATGGTGGTGCAGATGGTGGCCATCGGCGAGGAGGCCGGATCGCTGGACAACATGCTGGCCAAGATCGCCGACTTCTACGAGGAAGAGGTCGACAATGCGGTCGATTCGCTCAGCAGCCTGATCGAGCCGATGATCATGGCCATCCTGGGCGTCGTCGTGGGCGGGCTGGTCATTGCCATGTACCTGCCCATCTTCAAGCTGGGTTCGGTTGTCTGAGGTGTATGCCATGCAGGATTTGTGGATCGACGCGCCGGCCTTCCTGATCGTGATGACGGCCCTGCTGGGGCTGGCGGTGGGCAGCTTTCTGAACGTGGTTGTCCACCGGCTGCCGCGGATGCTGGAGCGGCAATGGCGGCGGGAATGCCTGCTGTTCCTGGGTCAGCCGGCGGAGCCCGCGAGCGATGTGGAAGATCCGGGGAACCTGTTCTGGCCCGGCTCGCGCTGTGCCGTTTGCCGGACGCCGCTGTGCGCCGCTGAAAACATCCCGCTGCTCGGCTATCTGTGGCTGCGCGGGCGCTGCGCCCATTGCGGGACAGAGATTTCTCCGCGCTATCCGCTGCTGGAACTCCTCTCGGCGGTGTTGTCGGCGGCGGTGGCCTGGCGGTTCGGCTGGAGCCTGCCCTTGCTGCCGGCACTGGTGCTGAGCTGGGGACTCCTGGCGCTGGCCGCCATCGATCTCGAACGGCAGCTTTTGCCGGATGCGATCACGCTGCCCTTCCTGTGGCTGGGCTTGCTGCTCAGCCTGTTCGGCGTCTTCACGGACAGCCCGGCGAGCATCCTCGGCGCCGTCTCGGGATACCTCAGCCTGTGGCTGGTGTACCAGCTTTTCCGCCTGCTGACCGGCCGCGAAGGCATGGGCTACGGCGACTTCAAGCTGCTGGCCCTGCTGGGGGCGTGGCTGGGCTGGGACGTCCTGCCTTCGATCATCATCCTGTCCTCCGGCGTCGGCGCGGTGGCGGGTCTGCTACTGATCGGATTCGGCGGCCGGGACCGGCATCAGCCGATACCCTTCGGTCCTTATCTTGCCGCGGCCGGCTGGCTGGTCCTGCTGTTCGGCGATGCCATCAACACGACCTACCTGGCCTGGATCGCCCCGGTTTGAGGACAGCATGTTCAAGGTCGGCCTGACCGGCGGCATCGGCTGCGGCAAGACCACCGTCGCCAATATCTTTGCCGAGCTGACGGTTCCCGTCATCGACGCAGACCAGATCGCGCGGCAGCTGGTGCAACCTGGCGAACCGGCGCTGGCGGCGATCATCGGGCATTTCGGCGACAGCCTGCTCGCCGGTGGCCAACTGGATCGGGCACGCCTGCGTGCCCGCATCTTCGCCGACGAGCGGCAGCGCGTCTGGCTGGAAAATCTCCTGCATCCGCTCATCTATGCCGACATGCAGCGACGTGTCGATGCCTTGCCGGATGCCTATGCCGTGCTGGCCATTCCCCTGCTGCTGGAGACCGGACGCCGGGATTTCGTCGACCGGCTGCTGGTGGTCGACTGCGAGCCGGAGGTCCAGCAGCGGCGGGTCATGGCCCGGGATGGTATCGATGCGGCGGCTTTCCGGGGCATCCTGGCGGCGCAGGCATCCCGCTCGTCGCGGCTGGCGGCGGCCGACGATGTCCTGGAAAACAATGGCGATCTGGGCGTGCTGCGCGACCGGGTGAGGATGCTGCACGAACGCTACCTGCGCTTGGCTGCGCCGGGGGCCGGGGCTTGAGGGGCCATCGGCCGGGCATCCGTTTATACTTCAACTACGCCTTGCCGATTGCGCAATCACTGCCTTGGTGCGGGAACCCACCCTTGAGCGACCTGATTACCTACGAATTTCCCCTCAACGAGCGGATTCGCCTCTTCATGCGCCTGGAGCACCTGTTCCGGCAGTTCGATCACTTCATGCCGGGACGCTCCAGCTGGGATTGCCGGGCCGTGGTGTCGACCCTCATCGATATCGTGGGTCTGTTCAACCGTAACGATCTCAAGTCCGAGGCCCTGCAGGAGATCGATCGCCAGACCACCGTGCTGAACCGCATGGCCAGACTCCATGAGGGGATCGACCAGGGGCGGCTGGCCGAGGTCGTCGGCCGTCTGGAAGCCATCAGTCGCGAGCTGTACGCGGTACCGGGCAAGCTCGGAGCCAGCCTGATGGAGAACGATCTGTTCAAGGGCATCATCCAGCGCAGCAGCATGCCGGGCGGCAGCTGCTCCTTCGATCTGCCGGCCTATCACCACTGGCTGGAAGGCGACGAGCAGGCGCGCCGGCAGGATCTCCTGGGCTGGATTGAGCCATTTCAACAGACCCGTGTGGCCATTGACCTGCTGCTGAATTTCATCCGCACCAGCGCCATGCCGGTGCGGGAGCTGGCGCCCGGGGGATTCTTCCAGAAGACGCTCGATCATTCCCTGGCGTTCCAGCTGTTGCGCGTGGCAGTGCCCCGGGCGGCTCCCTATTTCGCCGAGATCAGTGGCGGCAAGCATCGTTTCACCATCCGCTTCATGCTGCGCGACCCGCTGCTGAGACCGGCGCAGTGCCTGGACGATGTCGAATTCCTGCTGACGGCCTGCCTGTTCTGAGCCAGCCGGACCGCCGCCCTCCTCAAGACCGTGAGCATCATCGTTTCCTGTCCCACCTGTCGCCAGCCGGTGTGCTGGTCTCCGGCCGCGCCGTTCCGCCCCTTCTGTTCCGAGCGTTGTCGCCTCATCGACCTTGGCGAGTGGGCGGCGGGAAGCTACGCCATACCGGCCGAGCCCGCCAGCCAGGACGACGGCGCCCTGCCACTGCCGCCGGCTCGTCCCGAGACCGACGCCTGACCAGTAGACGCATCGGCTTTCACCGGAAAAGCCGGCCGCCCCCTTGAAATGGGCAAGGGCGAATCCCATTTCGCTGCCCAGCCTGATACAGGCTGGCTTGCCGGCTCCGGTCGGCAAGGCATCTACATCGTCATCCGTTTCGAGAAAACCTTAAAGGAGTTCCAAGCATGGGAAATATTCGTCCTCTGCATGATCGTGTCGTGGTCAAGCGCTGGGAAGAAGAAAAGACCTCGCCTGGCGGCATCGTCATTCCCGACAATGCCAAGGAAAAGCCCATCAAGGGCGAAGTCATCGCCGTGGGGCCGGGCAAGCCGATGGACGACGGCCAGGTCCGCGCACTTGGCGTCAAGCCTGGCGACAAGGTGCTGTTCGGCAAATATTCCGGCACCGAGGTCAAGGTGGATGGCAACGATTACCTCATCCTCAGGGAAGACGACATCATGGGCGTGTTCGAAGCCTGATCGTCCGTGAACGAATCCCATCAACCGTCACAAGGAGTTTGAATCTATGGCAGCCAAAGAAGTCCGCTTTTCCGATGATGCCCGTCAGCGCATGCTGGCCGGTGTGAATGTCCTCGCCGATGCCGTCAAGCAGACGCTGGGTCCCAAGGGCCGCAACGTCGTGCTGGAGAAATCCTGGGGTGCTCCGACCGTCACCAAGGACGGCGTGTCGGTCGCCAAGGAAATCGAGCTGAAGGACAAGTTCGAGAATATGGGTGCGCAGATGGTCAAGGAGGTCGCGTCCAAGACATCCGACATCGCTGGCGATGGCACCACCACCGCGACCGTGCTGGCCCAGGCCATCGTGCGTGAGGGTCTGAAGTCGGTTGCCGCCGGTGCCAATCCGATGGATATCAAGCGCGGCATCGATCAGGCCGTCGGCGTGGTTGTCGAGGAGCTGAAGAAGCTTTCCAGACCCTGCACCACCAGCAAGGAGATTGCCCAGGTCGGCAGCATCTCGGCCAATTCGGACGATAGCATCGGCCAGATCATTGCCGATGCCATGGACAAGGTCGGCAAGGAGGGGGTGATCACCGTCGAGGAGGGCTCGGGCCTAGCCAACGAACTGGACGTGGTCGAGGGCATGCAGTTCGACCGCGGCTACCTGTCGCCCTACTTCGTGACCCAGCAGGAGACCATGAGCGTCGAGCTGGAGAATCCCTACATCCTGTTGCACGACAAGAAGATTTCCAATATCCGCGACCTGTTGCCGGTGCTGGAAAAGGTCGCCAAAGCCGGACGCTCGCTGCTGCTGGTGGCCGAGGATGTCGAGGGTGAGGCGCTGGCCACGCTGGTGGTCAACACCATGCGCGGCATCCTCAAGGTCTGCGCGGTCAAGGCACCGGGCTTCGGCGACCGCCGCAAGGCCATGCTGGAGGACATCGCCGTGCTGACCGGTGGCACCGTGATCGCCGAGGAAGTCGGCCTGTCGCTGGAGAAGGTGGAACTGTCCGATCTGGGCAGCGCCAAGAAGGTACAGGTCAACAAGGAAAACACCGTCATCGTCGATGGCGCCGGCAGCGCCGAGACCATCAAGGCCAGGGTCGAGCAGATCCGCAAGCAGGTCGAGGAAACCACCTCGGACTACGATCGCGAGAAGTTGCAGGAGCGTGTTGCCAAGCTGGCCGGCGGTGTGGCCGTGATCAAGGTGGGGGCGGCGACCGAGGTCGAGATGAAGGAAAAGAAGGCCCGTGTCGAGGATGCCCTGCATGCGACCCGCGCCGCGGTGGAAGAGGGCGTGGTTCCGGGTGGTGGCGTCGCGCTGATCCGTGCGCAGAGGGTCCTGCAGGATTTGAAGGGCAAGAACGCCGATCAGACCGTGGGTATCCACATCCTGCGGCGCTCCATCGAGGAGCCGCTGCGGCAGATCGTCGCCAATGCCGGTGAGGAGCCCTCCGTGATCCTGCACAAGGTTCAGGACGGCAGCGGCAATTTCGGCTACAACGCCGGCAGCGGCGAGTATGGCGACATGATCGACATGGGTATCCTCGATCCGACCAAGGTCACCCGTTCCGCCCTGCAGAACGCTGCCTCCGTCGCCGGTCTTATGCTGACCACCGAGGCCATGATCGCCGAAGCGCCGAAGAAGGAAAAGGAGCCGGCCATGCCTGCTGGCGGCATGGATGGCATGATGTAATTCACGCCGAAGTCGATTAGACTTTTCCGGGCCCCGTTGCCGGCAGGCAACGGGGCTTTCTTTTGCTGGGAATCGATGTTCCGATGAATGCAACAAACTTTGACCTGGAATCCCTGCAAGCAGAGCTGGCGGGCAGTAATCCCCGGGTGATCCTGAAGGCCGCGCTGGCTCACTTCGAGAACATCGCCATCTCCTTCAGCGGTGCCGAGGATGTGGTGCTGGTGGATCTGGCCGTGCAGCTCAGGCCGGATGTACAGGTCTTCACGCTCGACACCGGACGCCTGCATCCGGAAACCTATCGTCTGATCGAGGCGGTGCGCAAGCGTTACGGGTTGGCGATCGACGTGCTGTCACCCGATCCCTTCGCATTGCAGCAGATGGTCAAGGCCAAGGGGCTGTTCAGCTTCTATGAGGATGGCCACAAGGAATGCTGCGGTCTGCGCAAGGTGGAGCCTCTCAGGCGCAAGCTGGCCACACTGGATGCCTGGGTTACCGGTCAGAGACGCGATCAGAGCCTGACACGAACCGCATTGCATGAGGTCGAGTACGATCAGGCCTTCGGCGGGGAAGGGCATGTGCTGGTGAAATTCAACCCTCTGGCTGGCTGGACCTCGGCCCAGGTCTGGGATCATATCGAGGCCTACGATGTGCCGTTCAACGAGCTGCATCGCAAGGGCTACGCCAGTATCGGTTGCGAGCCGTGCACCCGCCCCATACTGCCCAATCAGCATGAGCGCGAGGGGCGGTGGTGGTGGGAGGATGGCGCCAAGAAGGAGTGTGGTCTCCACGTGCGGGATGGCGGTTAGGCCGACCGAGTTTGGTCGCCGCCAACAGCGGACAAAAAAATAGCGGCTCCGGAGCCGCTATTTTTGTCTCTGTACCTTGGGTACCTAACGTTCCAGATGCTGGAGCTTGTCGGGCTTGCCGTTCCATTCGTCGGCATCTTCGGCGGCAGGCCTCACTTCGGTGAGGCTTGGCCAGACCTTGGACAACTCGGCATTCAGTTCGATGAACTGCTTCTGATCCTCCGGCACCTCGTCTTCGGAGAAGATGGCATTGGCGGGACACTCCGGTTCGCAGAGCGTGCAATCGATACATTCGTCCGGATCGATGACCAGGAAATTGGGGCCTTCATGGAAACAATCGACCGGGCATACATCCACGCAATCGGTATATTTGCACTTGATGCAGTTTTCGGTAATTACGAATGTCATTTCTAGTCCTGTCGTCTTGCGAATAGGCCGATCAGTGGCAGTCATGCCGACGGGAGACTACCCCGTGCCTTGCCGATAGTGCGCACACTGGGGTGGCTGGAGACAACCATAACCCCGATGGCCATGGGTTGCGGAGTTATTGCTGACCCCGGCGGTCGCGCGATTATAGCCCTGATGCCGGACTCGATGAAATCCTGATGCGGCAGGAGACCAACGAAGCACCGGTCTGCAAAATAAAAAGGCTTACGACCTGGGAAAACAGTAGCGTAAGCCTCGGAAAACATTGGTGGCCAAGGACGGAATCGAACCGCCGACACGGGGATTTTCAATCCCCTGCTCTACCAACTGAGCTACTTGGCCAAGTCACTAACAATCTGTATATTAAACCGTAAAAAAAGATGTACGTCAAGGCATCCATGACAGTCTGCATCTTGCGTTCAACGGCGGCAGGTCGATTCCGGTTCGTCGAAGCCCAGCGTATCCAGCTCGTTTTTGGGGTGCAGATAACCTTCGACAGGGGCAACAGCCACGATCGCGCGATCCGAGGCCACCAGCACCGGCTGTCGCAGTTGGTGATCCCAGGCCCGGAATGACAGGGGCACGCCCTTGAATCCGGCCAACGAGAACTCGGGACCCAGCAGGAAACCGCTGACGGTGGCGAACTCGACCGACCGGGCGCGGGTTGCGGCCTCGCCGATGGCGCGAACCGCCAGCCAGCCGCCGTAATCCCGTTCCGTCATGAAACGTCCGGCCTGCTCGCGAAAACGTGTCTGAAGCTGCAGGGCGCCCCAGGCTTCGTGGGCCTGATGCCAGGCCAGCGGTCGCAGACCGGCGCCGCCGGCAATCGGGCGCGGCAACCAGGTCCGGTAGGGGAAGAGGTCACCAAAGGCGTCCAGTTCATCGACCACCACGATCACATCGTAGTTGCCCTCCTGCGTGAAGACGGGTACCTCGGATTCCGGTGTTCGCCGGTCGTTGAACTCAGGATTCCAGGTCTTCTCGGCGACGATATCGAGACCGAACTTCTTTGCCGAGCGCCGCAGGGCGTCGGCCTGCCGCCGATCGGCATCGCTGGCGCCTTGTATCAGCAGCCATTTGTTCCAGCGCTTCTTGCTCAGGTACTGCGCCAGGGCATCGCCGCGCATGGCGTGCGAGGGCTGGAGGTACACGAGGTTTTTCCGGCAATCGCGGCCTCGCAGCCGATCGTCGCGGTTGGCCACGTCCAGAAGTAGGATCTCCCGCGCTTCCGGCAGGTCGGCCAGCTGCAGGATCCGTTCGGCTGGCAAGTCCACCAGAACGAAGCGTGTTCCCCGGGCCAGCAGTCCCTTCAGGGCATTGGCGGGATCCTCGGTGATCGGGACTTCGGCCTCGATCAACTCGAAGTGCTGCCGGGTGAAACTGCCGGTGGTGTTGTCGTCCCGGATACCCAGGCGGGCGCCCTGGACACCCTCGTCTGCGGGGAGCGGGTCGAAGTAGGGGCGGCTGGGTGCAGGCTCGCGCGGTTCGTGCAGATACCCCAGCGTCAGGGTGTTGTTGGCAGGCGCTTCGGCCCTGGGAGCCTCCGCCGGGGGCGCGGTGACTTTCTTCCTCGCGGCGGCCTCGGCAATCCCGTGCTGGCAGAGCAGGGCGGAACCCAGCGGCAATGCCAGCGCAAGTGTGTGCCAGAGCGGCCGGGCTACTGTGGGGGGGCGTTTCATCATCGGTTCAACGCAGGTCGCGATGACGGACGAGCAGATCGTAATCGTCCGAGGCCAGGCGCTCGGCCAGTGCTTCCGTCAGGTATACCGAACGGTGCTGGCCACCGGTGCAGCCGATGGCGATGGTCAGATAACTGCGGTTCTCGGCTGCGAAACGTGGCGCCCAGCTCCGCATGAAATGCGTCAGATCATCCAGGTAGCGCTGGACCTCCGGCTTCGACTCCAGAAAGGCCCGGACCTCGGGATCGCGCCCGGTTTTCGGGCGCAAGGCGAGATCCCAGTGGGGGTTGGGCAGGCAGCGGACATCAAAGGTGAAATCGGCGTCGAAAGGAATGCCATTGCGGTAGCCGAATGACAGGCAGTACACCGACATGCGGTATTCCCGCTGGGCACCGACCCGCTCGCGGATCAGTTCGCGCAGCTGGTGGATGTTGGTGTGGCTGGTGTCGATCACCAGATCCGCCCGGCTGGCGATGGGGATAAGCAGCTGGTTTTCCCGCTCGATGGCCTCGGTCAGGGAGTGGTGATTATCGGTCAGCGGATGCTTGCGCCGGGTTTCGCTGAAGCGCTGGAGCAGGCTCTCCATGCGTGCCCGCAGGAACAGGACCTGACAGTTGATGCCAAGCTGCGCCGCCAGTTCCAGCGTGCTGGGAAACTGCTGCAGGCTGTTGCAACGGCTGCGGGCGTCGATGCTGATGGCCACCTTGCGGTAGGCCTGCGGGCTCTCCTGCATCGCGCCGCGTACGAAGGCGGCGAAAACAGCGATGGGAAAATTGTCGATGCAGTAGTAGCCGCAGTCCTCCAGCGTCTCCAGCGCGATGCTTTTGCCGGAGCCCGACAGCCCGCTGACGATGACCAGGTCCATGCGCGTCGGACTCGCGTCTGCTGCTTCAGTGGTCCTGATGTTTTTCCTTGTGCTTGACGATCTGCCGGTCCAGCTTGTCGACCAAGCCATCGATGGCCGCGTAGAGGTCAGCCTGCGTGTCGGCCGCGAACAGGGTGGCGCCGTTGACCTGCACGGTCGCTTCCGCCTTCTGCTCGAGCTTTTCGACTTCCAGAACGACATGCACGTCCATGACCCGGTCGAAATGGCGCTCCAGGCGGGCGAATTTTTCCAGGACGTACTGCCTGATGGAGTCGGTAACCTGAAGCTGGTGGCCGGTGATGTCGATGTTCATGTCGCGAATCTCCTTGGTTTGATGGTTAGAAAATCTGCTTGCGCTCGCTGGAGGGCGGGATGGCCATGGCCTCGCGGTATTTGGCGATGGTCCGCCGTGCGACGTTGATGCCGCGTGCCTGCAACTGTTTGGCGATGGCCTCGTCGCTGAGGGGCTTGCGCGCGTCCTCCTGCTCGACGATCTGCTTGAGGAAGGCCTTGATCGCCGTCGCCGAGCATTCGCCGCCGCCCTGGGTGGAAACGTGGCTGGAGAAAAAGTACTTGAATTCGAAGATGCCGTTAGGCGTGTGCAGGTATTTCTGCGTGGTCACGCGGGAAATGGTGGATTCGTGCATGCCCACCTCCTCGGCGATGTCGCGCAGCACCATCGGCTTCATGGCCATGGCGCCCTCGTCAAGGAATGCCTGCTGGCGGTCGATGATGCTGCGGGCCACTTTCAGCAGCGTTTCGTTGCGGCTTTGCAGGCTCTTGATGAACCAGCGCGCTTCTTGCAGGTGGTGGCGCATGGTGGCGTTGTCGGTGCTGGTGTCGGCGCGCTTGACCATGCCCGAGTAGAGCGGATTGACCCGCAGTTTCGGCGCGATTTCCGGATTGAGCCGGACCACCCAGCGGTTGCCCTGGCGAACGACATAGACATCCGGGGTGATGTACTGCGAGTCATCCGCCGGAATGCGGCGGCCGGGTTTCGGTTCGAGGCTGCGGACCAGGGTCACGATGCCGGCCAGCGCCGCATCGTCCACGCCCAGCCCGCGTTTCAGCCCGGCCACGTCCTTGCGCGCCAGCTGGTCGAGATGGCGTTCGACCAGCTGCAGGGCCTGGTCCCTGAATGGCGTATCCTCGGGCAGCTGTTTCAGCTGGATGCGCAGGCAGTCGGCAAGGTCGACCGCCCCGATGCCGGGCGGCTCGAAGTTCTGGATGCGATGCAGTACCGCCTTGACTTCGTCCAGCTCCAGCGACTGGATCTGCTGGGCCAGCCCCTGGTGAATGTCTTCCAGCGTGCTGCTGAGGTAACCATCCTCGTTGATGCTGTCGATCAGGGCGGTGGCGATGGCATAGTCGCGGTCGCTGAAGCGCGCCAGTTCCATCTGCCAGGCCAGCTGGTCATGGAGGTTCTCGCCGGCGATGCCCTGGAAGACGTAGTCGTCGTGGCTGTCGCCGCCGGCCGGGGAGGATGCTGCGGACGAGAGGCTGTCGTACACATCTTCCCAGGAAACATCGACCGCCAGTTCGCTTGGTATGTCGGCCGGCGCGTCCATGTCGCGCAATTCACCGTATTCGGTCTGTGCCGTTGCCGTGGTTTCCGCGGGCGCGGCGAGGTCCGTGGGCTGATTGGCGGCGGCCGCGGGCTCCTCGTCAGCGATTTCCAGCATCATGTTGGAATCCAGGGCCTCCTGGATCTCGTGTTGCAACTCCAGGCTCGACAACTGCAACAGCTTGATGGCCTGCTGAAGCTGGGGAGTCATGGCCAGATGCTGGCCCATGCGGATTTGCAGCGATTGTTTCATGGTGTCCTGATGTCTTTTTCGCCCATGCGATCACCTCCATCGCATGGGGGCTATTGCGTTAGCTTATCCCCATGGCATGGCGATTGCTAGATTACATCGAGAAGTTTTCACCGAGGTAGACCTGGCGTACCTCCGGATTGCTGACGATCTCCTCCGGATGACCGTCGGCAATGACCCGACCTCCGGCCAGGATATAGGCCCGGTCGCAGGTGCCCAGCGTCTCGCGCACGTTGTGTTCGGTAATCAGGATGCCGATGCCGCGTTCCCGCAGGTGCACGATGATCTTCTGGATATCGATGATCGAGATCGGATCGACGCCGGCAAAGGGTTCGTCCAGCAGCATGAAGCGCGGTTCGCAGGCCAGGGCCCGGGCAATCTCCACCCGGCGTCGCTCGCCACCCGAGAGGCCGATCGCCGGCTGGTTGCGCAGATGGCCGACGCTGAACTCCTCCAGCAGTTCGTCGATGATGAGTTCCCGTTGACCGTGGGTCAGTTCCTTGCGCAGTTCCAGTACCGCCATGAGATTCTCTGCGACGGTGAGCTTGCGGAAGATCGAGGGTTCCTGGGGCAGGTAGCCGATGCCCAGGCGCGCCCGCTCATGCATGGGCAAGTGGGTGATCTCGCGCTCGTCGAGCCGGATCTGGCCCTCGTCGGGGCCGATCAGGCCGACGATCATGTAGAAGCTGGTGGTCTTGCCGGCGCCGTTCGGACCCAGCAGGCCGACGATTTCGCCGGTATTGATGGAAACCGAGACCCCGTCGACAACATTGCGCCGGTGGTAGCGCTTGACGATGTGGTGGGTGCTGAGTGTCGGCATCTTTGATTACTCGGAGGGCTTCTCTTCCTTGGGAATGATGCGGACATGCACGCGGCGGCTGCCGGAGCGGCTGGAACCCGCCTTGTAGATGGCGTTGCGGGTGTCGTATTCGATGTGGTCGCTCTTGACCGTGTGTTCGCTGCTGTCGGGATCGGGGCCTTCCCAGGTCATGGCGTCGCCGTTGAGGATCAGGATGCCCGAATCCGGGAAATAATCGGCCCGCTTGCCGATGCCGTGATTGTCGGGACCGCCGCCGTCGGGTGTCTGTTTCAGCCGGGCGGGATTGCCATAGATGATGATCTGGTCGGCTTCGCCCTTCTGCTGGTTGACAATCATCTTGTCGCCCTTGACTTCGAGGCTCCCCTGGCGCGCGGTGACGTTGCCGGTATAGACCGTCTCGCCCTTGTTTTCGTCGAAGACCACCGCGTCGGACTCGATGAACATGGGTTGCTTGGAATCGCTGCTGAGGGCGCGGGCGGGGGCCGGGGCCAGCGCGGCGACGGCTGCCGCCAGCAACAGGGAGGCCAGCGGCCAGCGAGCGGGGAGTCGCGGAAGGGGGCGTGGATTACTCTTGCACATCGTGTCGTCTGCGGACATTGGCGAGGATGGAGTACTGGATGCCGTCCCCGAATTTGAATCTGGCGCCCGTCCCGGTCATGTAGTCGGGCGGGCTGATGACGCGGATGTCTTCATCCGTTTCGGCGTAGTTCTTGTCGGGCTGGACGCGCGCATTGGTCGTCTCGATGCGCATGGTGCGCCCCTGGCGGTTGGCCTCCCGGGTTACCAGCACGTCGCCATGCAGCAGGATTTCGTCGCTCTTGCCCGGCAGCGTGGCCGATTCGGCATGAATGATCCAGGGAGGGCCATCCTTCACGAACAGGTTCATCACCGGCCGGGCGATTTCCGTACGGTCGTCGCCGTCGTAATGCACCAGCTCGTCCGCCACCAGCAGTTCCTTCGGCTGTCCCGTCTCGTCCATCACCGTGCGCTGAAGCTGCTTCGCGTAGTAATCCACCTTGCCGGGTTCCAGCTTCACGCCCTTTTCGAAGGCGGGTCCATAGCGTTCCGCCAGCCACCAGGACGCCAGCGCCAGCAGAACCGGCAGCACGTAACGGGAGAGGTTGCCGGCGCTGGCCAGCAGCCTAGCGATAGCCTTGAAGGACATGCTCCAGCGTTCCCTGGGCCTGCATGATGAGGTCGCAGACTTCCCTGACCGCGCCCAGCCCGCCCGCCCGGGTGGTGACCCAGTGCACATCCGGGTACAGGCTCGTGTGCGCGTCGGCCACGGCCACGGCCAGACCGACCCGGCGCAGCAGTGGCAGATCCAGCACATCGTCGCCGACGAAGGCGGTTTGCGCCGGATCCAGTCGCAGCAGCTCCAGCAGCTCCAGATAGGGTTCCAGCTTGCTTTCGCGGCCCTGGTAAACGTGCTCCACGCCGAGGCTTGCCATGCGCAGCGCCACGGCCGGCGAGCTGCGGCCGGAAATGACGGCGGTCGCGACGCCGGTACGTTGCAACAGCTTGATGCCGTGGCCGTCGCGCGCGTGAAAGCTCTTGAGTTCCTGGCCCTCGGGCGTGAAGAACAGGCGGCCGTCGGTCAGCACGCCGTCGACATCGCAGATCAGCAGGCGGATGTTCGCCGCCTGCGCCAGCACGTCCGGGGGCAGGGGCGGCAAGGTCATACCACCCCGGCTCGCAGCAGGTCGTGCATGTTGAGCGCGCCGATCAGGTCATGCTCCTCGTTCACGACCAGCAGGGCGCTGATGCGTCGCGCCTGCATGATGCGCACGGTCTCGGCTGCCAGCCGCTCCGGGCCGACCGTGGCGCAATCGCGGGTCATGACGGCCTGGATGGGCGTGGCGTGGATATCGATGCCATGCTCCAGCTGCCGCCGCAGGTCGCCATCGGTGAAGATGCCCCGGAGTTTTCCCTGCTCATCGACCACGGCGGTCATGCCCAGTTGCTTGGCCGTCATTTCCAGCACGGCTTCGCGGATCGGTGCCAGCTCCCGTACCGCCGGGATGCCATCGCCGGCATGCATGATGTCCCTGACGCGGATCAGCAGTCGGCGGCCGAGACTGCCGCTCGGGTGCGAGAAGGCAAAATCCTCGCGGCTGAAGCCGCGCGCCTCCAGCAGGGCCACCGCCAGCGCGTCGCCCAGGACCAGGGCGACGGTGGTGCTGGAGGTCGGCGCCAGTCCCAGCGGGCAGGCCTCCTCGTCGATACGGGTGTCGAGGCTGACATCGGCCTGGCGCGCCAGCGGCGACAGCGGGTTGCCGCTCATCGCCACCAGGGGAATGCCGAGCCGCTTGAGCATGGGCAGGATGGTCAGGATTTCGGCGGAGTCGCCCGAATGCGACAGGGCCAGCACGACATCCTGGCCGGTGATCATGCCCAGGTCGCCATGACCGGCTTCGCCCGGGTGCACGAAGAAGGCGGGTGTGCCGGTACTGGCCAGGGTGGCGGCGATCTTGCCGGCGATGTGTCCGGACTTGCCCATGCCTGTCACCACCACGCGTCCCCGGCAGTCCAACAGCAGCTCGCAGGCTTGGGCGAAGCGCTCGTCGATGCGTTCGCCGAGGGCGGCCACGGCGGCGGCTTCGACAGCGACGACGCGCGCGCCGGCGGCACGGAGGCGCTCATGGTCGTACGCGGGACGGGGCAGCTGGCGCGTCGGACAGGGTGTCATGAATCGGTCGGGGTCGGCATGCCGGCATTATGCCATGCCGCGGTTCCCGGCTTCGCCTGCCGGAGTACTGTCGCGCATGTCCCGGTCGTCAGGGCTGTGCCGGCGGGCGCCGCCCATAGAGCAGGCTGTCCGGGTGCCGTTCCAGGGTATCGGCCAGCCGCCGTATGGCGCGCGCGGCCTCCGACATGTCCCGCAGCGCGGTCGACAGCTCGGCGTCCGGCTGGGTCATGCCCTCGAGCGTGGACAGCGTGGCGCGGGCCTGTTTCAGGCTGTCGTTGGCGTTGCCGAGCAGGTCCGGCACCCCGGCATTCAGGTGGTTGACCAGCACGCGGCCATCGCGTGCCAGGCCGTCCACGGCCGTGGTGAGGGTGGCGGCCGACTGATCCAGCCGCTTGACCAGCTGGCGGGCTTCGCGGGCGGTCTGGTCGACGTTGCCGCTCAGATTGTCGACCTTGCCGTCGACATGCCGCAGCAATTGCTGCAGGTCCAGCAGGGTCCGGTTGAGATTGACGATGGCGGCGTCCGTCTCGGGCTTGGCCAGCAGGCTGTCCACCCGGCGGATCGCGCCCAGGGCGGCCTCCACCGTATCCTTCAGGGGCAGTTCCCGCACTTCGCGCACCACCTGCTGGACCGTCTTCTCGATTTCATCCTTGCTCGACGTGACGGTCGGGATCTCCGGCCACCGGAAGCTCTTCTGGCCGACCAGCACGGCGGGCTGTCCCGGCAGGAAGTCGATGTCGACGTACAGCTGGTTGGTGACCAGGCTCTGCAGCGCCAGCTTGGCCCTGAGCCCGCGCTCGATCAGCTCCCCAAGGCCCGGATGTGCATGTCCGGGCTTCTGCCCGCGTGTCTCCATGACCTTTTCCAGGTCGATTTCCAGAACCACCGGGGTCAGCACCCGGTTCTGGTCCAGGTCGTACTGCACCAGGACGTTGTCGACGCGGCCGATGCTGACGCCCCTGAGCTTGACCGGCGCACCGCTGTTGAGGCCGTTCACCGATCCCGGGAAATAGGCGACGAAGCGTTGCACATGGCTGAAGTAATAGCCGCCGCCAAACATCAGTACCAGCACCGTTGCCAGCGCCAGGCCACCCAGCACGAAAAGGCCGATGATCCGGACATCGAGGCGGTTATCCATGGCCCGAAATCCTCATGCCGGATGCCGGGAAGGTCTGTTCGCCGGCGGAACCCGGCGGTTGCTGTCCCCTGTCCGGCCCCGTATCCCCCCGGCTCAGGAAGTTGCGGACCGTCGGGTGTTCGGCATGCGCCAGGAGCTCCCGGGGTGCTCCCCGGGCGATGATGGTCTTGCTGTCCGTGTCGAGGAACACCGAATCGGTGCCGATGTTCAGGATGCTGGGGAGATCATGGGTGACGATGACGGCGGTGCTGCCGAGACTCTCGCTGACATGCTGGATCAGCTCGTCCAGGCGGCGGGCGCTGATCGGGTCCAGGCCCGCGGAGGGTTCGTCGAAGAACAGGATTTCGGGATCCAGCGCCAGGGCCCGGGCGAGGGCGGCCCGTTTCTGCATGCCGCCACTGATCTCAGCGGGATAGAAGTCCTCGAAGCCCGCCAGTCCCACCAGCGCCAGCTTGAACGATACCAGTTCGGCGATCTCTGTCCGGCCCAGCCGGGTATGCGCGCTCAGCGGCAGGGCAATGTTCTCGGCCAGGGTCATCGAACTCCACAGCGCCCCGCTCTGGTAAAGGATGCCCATTTTCAGCAGCATGCCGTTGCGCACGGCCGGCGGGGCTTCCCACAGATCGATGCCGTCGAACCACACATGTCCCCGGGCCGGTGGTTTGAGGCCGATCAGGTGACGGAGCAGGGTGCTCTTGCCGCAGCCGCTGCCGCCCATGATGATGAAGATTTCGCCGCGCCGGACGGCAAAGTCGAGATCGCGCTGCACCACGAATCGGTCGTAGGCCATGGTCAGCCCGCTGACCCGTACATGCGCGGCGGCCGGCGGCGTTGGGAGGTGAGCCATGGTCGCGGTGCTCAGCGCTTGAAGACGTTCAGGGTGGTGACCAGCAGGGTCATGATGGCGTCGGAAATCACGATGTAGACGATGCCGGTGACGACGGCCGACGTTGTCGCGAGACCGACGGCGGTGGCGTTCCGCTGGCACTGCAGGCCGCGCATGCAGCCGGCGATGGCGACCAGGATACCGAACACGGCGCTTTTGCCGATGCCGACCTCGAAGTCTATCAGCCTGAGCCGGTTCTGAATCTGGATCTGGTATTCGGCGAAGGAAACGTCGAACATGCCGGCCGCCACCAGCGCGCCACCCAGGATGCCGAGGATGTCCGCATACAGGCACAGGAACGGGATGGTCAGGAACAGCGCCAGGATGCGCGGCAGTACCAGGAATTCCATGGGCGAGAAACCGGAGGTTTTCAGCGCGTCGATCTCGTCGTTGACGGTCATGGAACCGAGTTCGGCGGCATAGGCGGCACCGGTGCGGCCGGCCATGAGAATGGCGGTCATCATGGCGCCCATCTCCCGCGCCATGCCCAGGCCGACTAGGTCGGCGATGAACACCTGCGCGCCGAACAGCTTCAGCTGCACCGCACCGACAAAGGCCAGGATCATCCCCACCAGCACCGCGATCAGGCTGATGATGGGCAAGGCATGCGGGCCCGTGCCCTGGATCAGCCGGCCAAGATCCACGGCGCGCATGCAGGACCGGCCCAGCAGCAGGCGGCCGAAGGCGAGGCAGGTCTCGCCGATGAAATCAGCCAGGTGCAGGAAATCCCGCCAGCCGCGCAGGGCGTGTCCGCCCAGCAGGGCCAGCAAGCCGCCGGGTTTGTCGATGCGGTGCACGTCCTCGCGTTCGGGAACGGCGTTGGCCAGGGCCAGCATGCCCTGGATGCCCCTGGGCAGACCCGAGCGGTCGATCCGCCGTCCGAGCGCCTCCTGCCCGGCGATCAGGGCCTTGAGGAAGGTCAGCAGGCGGCTGTCCCAGCGCGACAGTTCGGCGCAGTCGAACGCCAGGACGGTGAAGGCGGCGCCGGATTCGAGCCGCGCCAGCACCTCGGCCGTCGGCGGGATGTTGGTCTGCGTCGTCCAGGCGCCCGCCAGCCTGAGTGTCAGCGTGCCGGACGGCGTGGCGATGTAATCCAGCTGCGGATTCACGGCGCGGGCCGTTTCAGCCGGTAGAGTGCCGAAATGTCCTCGTCGCCATGGCCATCGGCCAGCAGGCGGTCGTAATCGTGGGCTGTCATCTCGGCAAGGGGCAGGGCGACGCCGTGCTCGCGCGCCATTGCCAGGCAGATGCCGAGATCCTTCTGGTGCAGCGCCAGCTTGAAGCCCGGCACATAGCTGCCCCGGACCATGGTGCGCCCGCGCTTTTCCAGGAACCAGCTGCCCGCCGCGCCACTGTCCATCACCTCGATGAGTTTGTCCATGTCGAGCCCCAGGGTCTCGCCGAAGGCCAGGGCTTCGGTCACCGCCTGGTTGATGCCGGCGCACATCGCCTGGTTGACCGCCTTGGCCGACTGTCCCATGCCGACGTCACCCATGTGGACGATGCGGCTGCCCATGGCCGCCAGCACCGGCCGCACTCGCTCCAGGGTGGCCGCCGCGCCGCCGACCATGATGGCGAGCGTGCCATGGCGCGCACCCTCCATGCCGCCGGTGACCGGCGCATCGAGGAAGTCGGCTCCCTGGCCGCGGACGCGCTCCGCCACCGCGCAGGCGGTTTCCCGACTGACGGTGGAAAGGTCGACGACGATCTGGCCGGGCCTCAGGCTTGGCAGCAGGGCATCGACGATGGCGAGCACGTCGGCATCGGCCGATACGCAGACGAGGATGACATCGGCCGTTGCCGCCAGCCCGGCCGGCGAGTCCGCCTGCGCGACGCCAAGCTCCCGGCATAGCGCCTCGGCGACAGGGGCGCTGCGGTTCCAGACACTGCTCAGGAGGCCGGCTCTGGCCAGGTTGCGGGCCATGGCTGCGCCCATCGAGCCCAGGCCGATGAAGCCGGCCATGGGGCCGGCGCTGTCAGTCGTCGCCGTCATGTTGCCGCTCATTCTTCCAGGTAGGTGTAGCTCGACAGGCCGGCGACCAGCTCGCTCTCGAACAGCTTGCGGCGCTCGGGCGGCAGCCGGGCTTCGAGCAGTTTCTTGCGGTAGGCGCGTTCCAGTTCCTCGGGCTCGATGTGCACGTAGCGCAGCATGTCGTCGGCGCCGTCGCCGTGCATGGGATTGACCAGACGGTAGCCGCCGGCGCCATCCAGTTCCACGTTGACCGAGTGCGTGTCGCCGAACAGGTTGTGCATGTCGCCGAGGATCTCCTGGTAGGCGCCGACCAGAAAGATACCCAGCAGATAGCTCTCGCCCGCGCGCGGCTCATGCAGGCGCAGGGTGGTCTCCAGGCTTTGCTGGTCGATATAGGCGTCGATGCGGCCGTCGGAATCGCAGGTAAGATCCTGGATCACGCCACGGCGGTTCGGCTCCTCGTCCAGGCGTTGCAGGGGCATGACCGGGAACACCTGGTGGATGGCCCAGGCATCGGGCATCGACTGGAACAGGGAGAAGTTGCAGAACACCTTGTCCGCCAGGCGCTCGTTGAGGGTGTCCAGCAACTCCCGGTGGGCCCGCAGGCGCACGTCCAGCCGGCGCTGCACAGCATGGCAGACCGCCGCGTTCAGGCGCTCCGCCTCGGCCAGCTCCGCCAGCGAGAGCTGGCCCTGGACGAACATGGCCCGGGCCTCGGCAAGGTCGAACTGGGCATCGTGATACACCCCCAGCACCGGTTCGGTGGGGAGTTGCTGAAGGCATTCGGCCAGATCCTGCAAGGGCTTGGCTGCCGTCGGGGCGGGTGGCGAGGTGTCCTCGGGCACCCGCTCGATGTCGGTGACATGGGTGATGAGGATGGCGTGATGGGCGCTCATGGCGCGGCCCGACTCGGTGACGATGTCCGGTTGGGGCAGGTCATGCTCGGCGCAGACCTCGCTGAAGGCGCGGACGATGCTGTGGGCGTATTCGTCGATGCTGTAGTTGATCGAGCAGTCGCTGGTCGAGCGGGTTCCCTCGTAGTCGATGCCGAGTCCGCCGCCGACGTCGGCCACGGCGATGACGGCCCCCAGCCGGTGCAGCTCGGCGTAGTAGCGTCCGGCCTCGCGCAGGGCGGTCTTGACGTCGCCGATGTCGGCGATCTGCGAGCCCATGTGGAAGTGCATCAGCCGCAGCCAGTCCAGTTTGCCCGCTGCCGACAGCCGGTCGACCAGCCGGAGGATTTCGCCGCTGTGCAGGCCGAATTTGGATTTTTCGCCGCCGCTGTTCTGCCATTTGCCGGCACTGATGCTCGACAGCCGGACCCGCACGCCCAGTTGCGGCTCGATCTCCAGCGCGGCTGTCTCGGACAGCACCACGTCCAGTTCGGACAGTTTCTCGATGACGATGTGGACGTTCAGTCCGAGCCGGCTGCCGATCAGCGCCAGACGGATATAGGAGCGGTCCTTGTAGCCGTTGCAGATGACCGTGCCGGCCTGGGACAGGGCCAGGATCGCCAGCAGTTCGGATTTGCTGCCGGCCTCCAGCCCGACCGGGTGCGCGCCGTTGTGCAGGATGCCGTCCACCACGCCACGCTGCTGGTTGACCTTGATCGGATAGACCGGCGTATAGCGGCCCCGGTAGCCGTATTCCTGGCGGGCCGCCTCGAAGGCGCCCGCCAGCCGGACGATGCGGTCGCGCAGGATGTCGGTGAAGCGCACCAGCACCGGCAGCGTCAGGCCTTCCTGGCGCACCGACTGGATGATGGCCATGAGGTCCAGCGTCGCGCCGGTGTCGCGGCCGGCGGGGCGTACGACGACATGGCCCTCGTCATTGATGTCGAAGTATCCCTCGCCCCAGTGTTCGATGCCGTAGATGTCGCGTGACCGTGCGGAGCTCCAGCGCGTCGTCATGATGAATTCCTTTGATAAGGCCGGCAATTATGTGGAAAATCCCCGCTCTTTTCCATTTGAGGTCTCCTGATGATCGACCCCGCCGGCTGGTTCACCGAAATCTATCCCAGGCATGGCAGCGCCTTCTCGCTCAGGATCAAGGCACGGCTGCACGAGGAGCAGACACCGTTCCAGAAGATCGAGATCTTCGATACCGAGTGGTTCGGCAAGCTGATGGTCATCGACGGCTGCACCATGGTGTCCGATAGGGACAATTTCCTGTACCACGAAATGATGACGCATCCGGTGCTCTATGCGCATCCCCATCCCCGCCGGGTATGGGTCATCGGCGGCGGAGACTGCGGCAGCCTCAAGGAAGTGCTGCGCCACCCGGAGGTGGAGCAGGCGGTACAGATCGAGATCGACGAGCGCGTCACGCGACTGGCCGAGATCCATTTTCCCGATCTCTGCACTTCCAATGCAGATCCGCGTGCCGAACTGCTGTTCATCGACGGCATCCAGTGGGTCAGGGACGCCGCGCCCGGCAGCGTCGACGTGATCATCGTCGACAGCACCGACCCGGTTGGTCCGGCCGAGGGCCTGTTCAACGAAGCCTTCTACCGTGAATGTTTCCGCTGTCTGGATCAGGGTGGCATCCTCGTGCAGCAGAGCGAGTCGCCGCTGTTCCACGCCGACCTCATCGAGGCCATGCACGGCACCATGCGCCGTGCCGGTTTCGCCGACACCCGCACTTTCTACTTTCCGCAGTGTATCTATCCCTCCGGCTGGTGGAGCGGCACCATGGCCGGCAAGGACGCGCTCGGCGGGTTTCGCGAGGCCGCGGCCTTGGCGAAACCGTTCGCGACCCGCTATTACAATGTGGACATCCACAAGGCGGCCTTCGCCACTCCCGAATTTCTTCGCCGGCCGCTCGCGGTCGATTGAAGCCCGGGTCCACCATCTTCCATCGAGGAACCACCCATGGCCGAGAAAGAAATCAACGAAGCGCTGTTCACGTTGCGGCGGGAAGTCGAGCAGCTCGAGGACAGCCATCCGGAACTGAAGGACAAGCTCGATGCCCTGCTCGGCAGCCTGGAGGAGCGGCTCGACGTCAGCGAGAATCCCCACGAACTGCACCTGGTCGAGGATTTCAAGGCGGCGGTGTCGCAGTTCGAGGTCGAGCATCCCACCGCGGCCGGTGTCCTCAACGAACTGATGATCACCCTCGGCAATCTCGGCATCTAGGTTCCAGGCGCCGAGTCTCCGCCGCCCGTCCCCAGCCCTGGAGCAGATGTCGATGCCATCCGGTTTCCCGCTGGCGCCGCCGCTGACCGTGGCGCAATGGTTCAACACCCCCGAGCCGTTGTCCCTTTCCGCCCTGCGTGGCCAGATCGTGGTGCTGCATGCTTTCCAGATGCTGTGCCCCGGCTGTGTCAGTCACGGCCTGCCGCAGACCCAGCGGATCCACGACTATTTCGGTGGTCGGGGTGTCACGGTCATCGGTCTGCATACGGTGTTCGAGCATCATGCGGCGATGCAGCCGGTTTCCCTGGAAGCCTTCATCCACGAGTACCGCCTTGGTTTTGCCATCGGCGTCGACATGCCCGGCAGCGGCCCCGTTCCGCGGACCATGCAGGCGTACGCGCTGCGGGGCACGCCCTCGCTGATCGTGATCGACAGGTGCGGGCGCATCCGCCAGCACGCCTTCGGCCAGGTCGACGACATGCGGCTCGGCTTCCTGCTGGGCCAACTGCTGGCAGAGCCGGAACCGGAACCCGACCAGGAACCACACCGGCCTTGATCCCGCCGTGAGGCGTCCCATGTTTCCCGCCCGCGGATAGCCCGTGGTACCCTCGGGCCCTGGACGCGACACCGATACGGAGGAGACCATGGCCAGCGTGGACCGGACCCAGGCGGAAATTCTCTGGTTCGAGGACATCGGCATCGAGGACGTGCCGTTGGTGGGCGGCAAGAACGCCTCCCTCGGCGAAATGTACCGGGAGTTGACACCCCAGGGGATCCGCATCCCGCCCGGTTTTGCCATCACGGCTGCTGCCTACCGCGACTTCCTCGAGCATGCCGGTGTCGCGGCACGGTTGCGGGAAATCCTGGCCGGGCTGGACACCCACGACATCGCCGATCTGCAGCGGCGCGGCCTGGCGGCGCGGCATGCGATCCTGGCGGCGGAACTGCCGGCGGGACTGGAGCGGGCGATCCTCGCGGCCTACCATCGGCTTTCCGGCGATGGCGCCGTGCTGGCGGACGTGGCCGTGCGCTCCAGCGCCACCGCCGAGGATCTGCCCGATGCCAGCTTCGCCGGCCAGCAGGAAACCTATCTCAATGTGCAGGGTCCCTCGGCCTTGCTGGAAGCCTGCAAGCGCTGTTTCGCTTCCCTGTATACCGACCGGGCCATTTCCTACCGCGCCGACAAGGGTTTCGACCAGCTGCGCATCGGGCTTTCCGTCTGCGTGCAGCGGATGGTGCGCTCGGATCTGGCGGCTGCCGGGGTCATGTTCTCCATCGATACCGAAACCGGTTTCCCCGACGTGGTGCTGATCAATGCGGCCTACGGGCTGGGCGAAAACGTTGTCGCCGGTTCCGTCAATCCCGATGAGTTCTACGTGTTCAAACCGACCCTGCGGCAGGGCTTCCGGCCCATACTCCGCAAGTCGCTGGGCAGCAAGGAGCAGAAGCTCATCTACGACATCGGCGGCGGCAGGATGACGCGCAACGTGGCTGTCCCGCCCGAGGAGCGGACGCGGTTCTGCATCGACGAGGAGGACATCCTGATCCTGGCCCGCTGGGCCTGCCTGATCGAGGCGCACTACACCCGCAAGCGCGGCCAGGCCACGCCCATGGACATGGAATGGGCCAAGGATGGCCGCAGCGGCGAACTGTTCATCGTCCAGGCGCGTCCGGAGACGGTGCAGTCGCAGAAGTCCGCCGGTGTCATCGAAAGCTACCGGTTGCGCGGGCCGGGCGGTGAGCCGCTGATCACCGGTCGCAGCGTGGGCGATCGCATCGCCGCCGGCCCGGTCCGTGTTGTCCAGTCGGTCAAGGACCTGCACCGTTTCCAGGACGGCGAGGTACTGGTAGCGGACAGGACCGATCCGGACTGGGAGCCGTCGATGAAGAAGGCTGCCGCCATCGTCACCAATCGCGGTGGGCGTACCTGTCATGCCGCGATCGTCAGTCGCGAACTGGGGCTGCCGGCCGTGATCGGCACCGAGCGGGCGACGCAACTGCTCAGCGACGGCCAGCCCGTTACCGTGTCCTGCGCCGAGGGCGATACCGGCAACGTCTACGACGGGCTGCTGCCCTTTGCGGTCGAGCGCCGGACGCTGGCCGATCTGCAGCGTCCGCGCACCAAGATCATGATGAATGTCGGCAACCCCGAGGAGGCATTCCGTCTGTCCTTCCTGCCCAATGACGGCGTCGGCCTGGCGCGCGAGGAATTCATCATCTCCAACTCGATCCGCATCCATCCCAAGGCGCTGCTGGACTACGCGCGCCTGAACGATCCGGATGTGAAGGAGGAGATCGACCGGCTGACCGTGGGGTATGACGACAAACCCGGCTTCTTCGTCGAGCGACTGGCGCAGGGCGTGGCGATGATCGCGGCGGCGTTCCATCCGAACGACGTCATCATCCGCATGAGCGACTTCAAGACCAACGAGTACGCCAACCTGGTCGGTGGCCGGCCCTACGAGCCGACGGAGGAAAACCCGATGATCGGCTTCCGGGGCGCCAGCCGCTATTACGACCCGCGCTATCGCGACGGCTTCGCCCTGGAATGCCGGGCCATGAAGAAGGTCCGCGACGAGATGGGCCTGACCAACCTGAAGATCATGATTCCCTTCTGCCGCACGGTCGAGGAAGCCAGACGGGTGCTGGCGGAGATGGAGAAGAACGGTCTCAAGCGCGGCGAGAACGGGCTGGAGGTCTACGTCATGTGCGAGATCCCCAGCAATGTGTTGCTGGCAAAGGAGTTCGCCGAGGTGTTCGATGGCTTCTCGATCGGTTCCAACGACCTGACCCAGCTCACCCTGGGCGTGGACCGCGATTCCGAGATCGTCGCGCATATCTTCGACGAGCGGAACCCGGCGGTGATGCGCTCGATTGCCTCGGTCATCCGCGATGCCAAGGCAGCGGGCCGCAAAATCGGCATCTGCGGCCAGGCGCCCAGCGACTATCCGGAATTCGCCCGCTTCCTGGTCGAATGCGGCATCGACAGCATATCGTTGAACCCCGATGCGGTCCTGCGAACGACCATGGATCTCCTGGAGATCGAGGCCGGTTTGGCGCAACGCTCCTGAGGTCCTGCCTGCCTAAGTGATGGTTCCATTTCCTGCAAGGCAGGATCACTCCGCCCCGGAGCGCGTCCATGGCTGACTCGTGATGGAAATCACCCGAGGCCCATACCCTTGTACTCGCCCAGGACGGGCGAGCGGCGGCGCCCCGATTCGGAAACAAGCCCAACAATCGAACGATGAAAATCCTGCACGTGGAAGGAGGACGGAACCTGTATGGTGGTCCCCACCAGGTCCTGCTCCTGATGGAGGGGCTGAAGGCCCGGGGTATTGAAAATCACCTTGCCTGTCGACCGGGCTGCCAGTTGGCCGAGCGGGCAGTCGCCGTGGCAACGGTTCACCCTGTGCCGATGAGGGGCGATCTCGACGTGAGTCTGATTGCCCGGCTGTATCGCCTGATCCAGAACGTGAAGCCGGATATCGTTCATCTGCACAGCCGTATCGGCGCGGACGTGATGGGCGGCCTGGCGGCGCGACTTGGCGGCACTCCCGTGATCCATTCGCGCCGCAATGACAATCCCGAGAGCCGGTGGATGGTGGCCCTCAAGTATCGCCTGCATGACCGGGTGATTGCGATCTCCGAAGGCATCGGCAGGGTACTGCTGAGCGAGGGCTTACCGGCGGCTAAACTCCGCTATGCCAGGGATGCGGTGGATGCGGAGGAGTGGCAGGAGCCGCGCGACCGCGACTGGTTCGCGCAGGCGTTCGGTATCGGGCCGGCGCAACCGGTGATCGGGGTGGTGGCACAGTTGATCCCCCGCAAGGGACACCGGTATCTGATCGAGGCGGTAGCCCGTATCGTGGGCGATCATCCCGACCTGCAGGTGCTGTTTTTCGGCCAGGGTCCGCAAGAGGTCGAGCTGATCCAGGCCATCCAGGACCGGGGGCTGGAGCGCACTATCCGGCTGGCCGGTTTCCGGCCCGACTTGCCGCGCATCCTGCCCTGCCTGGATGTGCTGGTCCATCCGGCATTGATGGAAGGCATGGGGGTTTCCCTCCTGCAGGGCGCCTGTGCTGCGGTGCCGATCATCGCATCGCGGGTGGGTGGAATACCCGAGGCGGTCAGCGCCGGCGAAACCGGCATCCTGGTTGCTCCCGCCGATCCGCTCGAACTGGCAGGCGCCTTGGCCAGGCTCCTGGAGGACCCCGGCTTGCGCCGGTGCATGGGGATGGCGGGCCGGCAGCGGGTCATGCGTGAATTCTCTCCCCAGGTGATGGTGGAGGCGAATCTGGCCGTCTACCGTGAAGTGCTCAGAGGGGGGGGGGCCTGAGTGGGGCTTCGCTCGCCCCGGTCTGCTCGAGCGCCTTCACGATGCGATTGCACGGGAGCAGGACCTGATCTGTCGGCATGATCCTCGTGTTCCGTGCGGGATCTGTCCAGCCGTGTTTTGCGGGGCCCGGACGGGAGCCCGGATCTCGGGTTTCCGGCCTCGTTCAGGTCACATAGCCAATACGGTCCTGCATGCGCGCGTTCATGTCGGCCTTCATGGCGTCGGAGAGATGCTTCTCAACGGTATATTCCTCACCGAAGCAGGGATGAGCCTGCATCTCCTTGCGCCTCCTGTCGAGAAAAGCGTCGAGTGTGCCGATGACTCTGGCCGGATTGCCCGCGGCGACCGAGCCGGGCGGAATATCGTGCGTGACCACGCTGCCTGCGCCGATGACGACATCGTCGCCGATGGTGACGCCGGGAAGAATGATCGAACTGGCGCCGACGAACACCCGGTCACCGATCGTGACCTTGCCGATGCGGGTACTCCCCAGATGCGTGCGGGTGCTGGCGTCGTGCGCCAGAATGTGGACACGTGGCGCCAAGGTAACATCATCACCGATTTCGATATGCCAGATATGGGAATGGTCAAGCTTGACCTCTTCCAGCATCTTGAAGTTTCTTCCAACCTTAAGGCCCCGACGGATATGGTCTTTAAGTTCGTTCCCGCGAATGAACCGATGATAGAGGGCCCTCAATAAGCGATGTGCCTTATTCATTTCTGGACGCTCATGAAATAGTCAAGGTATTCGTCTGAAATCTTCTCGACCGTAAAGTCGTTGGCGCGTGCCATCAGCCGCTCGGGAGCATGCCCGGATATCAGGCTCTCCCGCATGGCTCGGGCCAGTTCCTGGGGATCGTGGCAGCGGACGAGGGTGCCGAACTCACCATGATTGAGGATTTCCGCAGGGCCGCTCGGGCAATCCGTGCTGACGATCGGGATGCCATGGGCCAAGGCTTCGACAAGCACGTTGCCAAATCCTTCGTGGTCGGACGACAGGACAAACAGATCCGCGTTCCTGAAACAGTCGTCTACATTTTCCCTGTATCCCGGGAGCGCAACCGACTCGCCCAGGCCAAGCTCAGACACCAGGGATTCCAGCGCTTGCCTTGACGGGCCTTCACCATAGAGGGTCAAGCTGACGTCCATGGTGTTGCGCAGTTCCTTGAGGGCCCTCAGCAGCAAGGCGTGGTTCTTCTGCGGGACCAGGCGACCTAGCGTGATGATCCTCTTCGGCCCGTTACCCTGCCTGATTGCTCGTGGCGCCGCGTCGACCCGTTGCCTGAGCACAGGGTTATAGATGACTCGTATCTTGTCGTCCGCCAGGCCGGTGAGGGTGAGCAAATCGTCCTTGACACCTCTTGATACCGCGATAATGCCACTGGCATACGGGTAGGTCACGCGCAGGCTCAGTTTCAGCAGGAATGGTATGGAACTTCTTTCGCTGCTCAGATGGTTGTGTTCGGACAGGAACAAACGGCCCTTGCAGCCGGCATAAAACCAGGCCATGGCACTCGCGACGGTGAGTGGCCACATTCTGGACAGAATGACGTCGGGCCTGCTGGCCTTGAGATGTCGGCAAAGCCCTGGAATGGCCCAGCGCAGCCTGGATGAGCCGAGATTCTGGAGGCTTGCCCCGGATGGCAGCTTGTCGACCAGCTCCCCCTGATTTTCCAGGAGAACAAACTCGACCTCATGTCCCTTCCGGAGCCAGTCCTCGGCAAGGTTGAGGCTCATTCTTTCGACGCCACCCCCGGCAAGGCTGGGCAGCAGGATGCTGATTTTCATGGGGCTAACCTGCTGGGCAAAGGTTGATGGGCGTGGCGCAGGCCGGTCTCGGCCAGTTGCGGGTGATGATCTCTCCGTGAGCGCCGGCCAGGGGTTCGCCGAAATCCCGGACAGCGCGAATCCTGCCGGATTCCGGCGATGGCGCCATCCCGTCTGGCGGCACCACACAGGTATCCTGGCTGTGCGGTTTCCCGCAGCAGCCAGGGACAAGGCGGAAGGGCGTCGCAGGTCGAGTGCTGCCGCCGGGTCAAGCGCGACTCCACCCCGTTTACTTTGCGGTGACGGTCATCCCCAGGGCCTCCAGATCGCCCGGATTCCACTCCCTGACGGGGTTGTTGGTATCGGAGGGAATCACCGCGCCATCGGAGGAGAGGTAGGTATTGCCCGTGGCAACGGCAATGCCGAAGATGTCGGCATAATCCCATACGGTCCAGCCCAGTCCCTTGGCGCTGAGGGCATTGCGCATATCCCTCAGCCAGGCAGAGCGATAGGCCGGATCGGTGACCGGCGTGGGATGAATCCGGACGACGCCGAATTCGTTGCAGATCACCTTCGCCTTGTTGGTGGCGGCCCAGTTTTGTATCAGCGTCAGATCCTGCAGGATTCGGTCGTAACCCCAGTTCTGGTCCTTGTACTCATCGAACGCCGCCCTGACCACCGCCTCGTTCACCCCCGGCTTGAGGGTCAGGCTTTCCCAGGTGCTGCTGGAGGCGGGGTAGGCAAGGCCGGTGAACATCCCTTCCGGCCGCGACAGATGCGGCTCCCAGGGGGCTCCGAGGTGGGTGAACAGATAGGGTTCGTAATAGTGAATGGTGTGGGCCACGGCAGGATCGTTCACGGGCTGATCCTCCAGCAGTCCACGCAACCCGCCGCCATAGCTGCCGGACAGCAGGACCAGATGTCCCGGGTCCTGTTTCCGGATCGAGGCGAGTGCCCTGTTGCGCAGTTCAAACCAGGGTTTGGGGCCCGTGCCATCCCAGTACTGTGGTTCGTTCAGGATCTCGTAAACCAGCTTGTCCTGGGGTCTGCTCTTATAGCGTTTGGCCAGGGTTCCCCACAAGTTGATGAAAGCCGACTGAACGCTGGTCTCCTTTTCGATCCGCTGTTTCAGGGTGGCGGAGGGGTGGAAGTCCAGCACGGCCACCAGGCCCGCCTGCAGGGCCATGTTGACGGCGTTGTCCAGTTTGCTGATCTGCGGCAGCGACGCCGAATTGGTGCGGCTGTCCGGGTTCCAGCCCAGGAGACCGGGATCAAAGTTGATGCGGACATGATCGAAGCCCGCGCTGGCGATGCGCGTCATGTCCGCCTGGACGATCGGCTGGCGGCCATAGTAGGTCAACCAGTGGGAAAGGTTGACCCCGCGTTGCAGGTTGGGCAGCGTGGCTGGTGATGGCGCGGCTTTGCCGGGGGGGGCCCCCAGGCAAAGCCAGGGCCAGACCAGCATGGCAAGCGCCACCGGTATCGCCCATCGTAACGACTTGAAAACTTGCATGGTTGTTCTCCTGATGGTTGGACATCGACGGATCGCAATGCCCTTGGTTTCAATGTTGATGGCGCTTGGGTGACTCGATCCGGGTCAGTAGGCATTGTCACCCTTGATCACGGCCCCGAAGGTCTTGAGGATGATCAGAAAATCCAGCCAGAAGCTCCAGTGTTCAATATAGTAAAGATCGTACTCGAGGCGCTGGGCCATTTTCTCGGGCGTGTCGGTCAGACCGCGCTTGCCATTGATCTGGGCCCAGCCCGTGATGCCGGGCTTGACGCGTGTGCGGGACACGTATTCGTCCAGGATCTTGGCGTACTCGTCGTCCATTTCCACCGCGTGGGGACGCGGCCCCACGACCGATATGTCGCCCACCAGAACGTTCCATAGCTGCGGAAGCTCGTCCAGACTCCAGCGCCGCAGGAACTTGCCGACGCGGGTGGCGCGCGGATCGCCGGGGCGTGCCTGGATCATCCTCTCGGCCGCGGCGACGCGCATGGAGCGGAATTTGTACATGTCGAAGCTGCGGGTGTTGAAACCACCGCGCCGCTGCGCGAAGAAGATCGGTCCGGGCGAATCCAGCCGGACGGCCAGTGCGATCAGGGCCATGACCGGCGCCAGTACGATCAGGGCGAGGCTGGCAATGACGATATCGAGAAGCCGCTTTAGCCACGCCGCCCATGGGCCGATCGGGCTGTGGATGACACGCAGCAAGGGAACCTCGCCCAGGGTCGAGAGACGCAGATCTCCCGACTTCAGCCCCAGGCTTTGCAGCGGCATCATGTTGACGTAGATGTCGATGGGCGTCACCCGCAGCTTGTGGATGAATGCCTGTATGCGCTCCTGAGCCCGGAGCGGTATGGCGATCAGGACCTGATCGACGCGATTGTCCCGAATCAGCCGCAGCAGGTCGTCAGTATTGCCGGCTCTTTCAAGCCGAGGTTGCTCAGGGGAGGCCTGCTGGTCGCGCAACGGGTCGCTGCGGTCGTCAAACAGCCCGATGAGCTCGAATTCGCGGGAAACGCTGCCATGGATGCGGGCGGCCAGTTCCTGACCCTCACTCCCGGCTCCCACGATGGCCAGGCGTGTGACGGATATCGACCGTAACCAGCCGGCCCGGTAGGCCATGAGCAGCAACCCGCGGAAAAGCCAGAGCCCCAGGAGGCCGATCAGCGCCCAGATCAACCACCAGCGATTGACGATATAGTGAGCGGTACCCGTGATGGCCAGCACGGCCGCCAGCAGCACGAAGACCCGCAGCCACCAGTAGGCGGTTCGCTTGAGGCATTCACGCAGAACGCCGCAATATCCCACGTCATAGGCTTTGACGTCCCGCATCTTCAGAACGAAGACCAGCGGGATGGCCACGGTGAGAAATTGATACTCCGGCAGCACTTCGGCATTGCCGCCGAATACCAGCCACAGTGCTATCCGGGATGACAGCATGCCCCAGCCAAAATCCAGCAGCATCAGGGCAATTTGCAGATAAACGCGGGAACCCATCGGCTCGATCCTCACCCGTCGTGGCATTGAGTTGCCATGCTACCATGTGCCCTGCTGCGCATCTTGGGCAAATGATTTTTCTTCTGAATTTACAGCTGGTTACCTGATGTTTTCGGGGCTGATGCGTGAGCGGGACGGGTTCCCGGGCAGCCTGCGGTCCCGCGCCTGTGACCGCGGCTTCCGTACTTTGCCGGCGGCTGCGCGGCCGGCGAGGCGTCAGCATCTGGATCCTCTCGTCCACCCCGGATGGTGAACCCAACCCTATGTCGAATCATGTGAACCTGGCCGACAAGGTCGCCCGCAACTTTTCCCCGACGGGCACCGGGTATGGGCTGCGCGAACTGCTGACGCAAATCTTTCGCGAGAAACGGCTCTGTCTGGCCGTATTTCTCATCATTGGCCTCATCGGCATACTGGCAGGTTCGATGGCTGGGAAGGTTTATACCGCCGAAGGCCGGGTGCTGGTATTGCCGAGCCGTGCCTACACCATGAAGCAGGAAGTCGGCAGCGACAATATCTCGCTGAGCATGACCAGCGAGGAGTTTGTTCTCTCGGAGGCCGAGATTTTCAAGAATCGGCAAGCCATCTGGCAAGCCATCAAGCTGACCGGCCTGGAGCGCCTCTATCCTGACATCGCTAGGAAACTCCGGCGTTCACGCCCTTCTTTCTGGCAAGGCCTGGTGGGCGCCGTCAAAAACGGACTGGGTCTTGAGTCTGCCCCCCTGAGCCGGCGGCAGAAGATCCGCGCCCGGCGGGCGCAGCTCATGGATCAGGCCGTCGTCCGCTTCGAGAAAGCGCTCAAGGTCTGGAGCATCAAGAATGCCAACGTCATTCTGCTCAATTTCCGGCACAGGAATCCCTTCGTCGCAGCGGATGCCCTCAACGCCTTGATGGCGTCCTATCTGGATACCCGCCACAAGATTTATGCCCAGACACGCTCGGAAGTGTTCAGGGAGCAGAGGGAAAAAATCGCGGATCGACTCAACGAAAAAGCACGCGAAATCGAGAACTTCAAGCTGGCCCATCGGATCAGTGACTTCGAGGACCAGAAGTCTTTGCTGATCCGGCAGCAGGCCGAGTTGCTGGGTAGTCGCATGGAGGCCGAGACCAGGCTTCGGGAAACCGAAAGCCGACTGGAGGCGCTTGGTGCGAAATTGGCCACGACGCCGGCCGAGGTGGCCCTTTACCAGGAAAATATCCGCTCGGAGAATAGCGACTCGGCCCGCGCCACCTTGATCACCCTGGAAGCGCGCCGCAACGAGTTGCTGACCAAGTTCACGGAGGATAGCCGCTACATCCGCGATATCGACGATCAGATCCAGGCGCTCAAGCAGAACATGAAAGCCCTGCCGCCGACCGAGTCAAGGCATCGGCGTGTGGGGCGAAATCCGATTCTCGACGCGCTGGAATCCGATTTCGCCATGCGGAGCGTCGAAGCGGCCTCCCTGCGGGGGCGATTGAGCAGCCTGATCGCGGAACAGAACTCGCTCAATGACAAGCTCCAGCAATTCGACCACCTGGAGAAGGATTTCAAGAATCTGAAGATACAGCGCGATTTTCTGGAGGATAACTTGAAGGTCTATGCGCAGAAAGTCGAGGAAGCCATGATACTCGAAGAAATGGACCGCCAGAAAATGGATAATGTTCGCATCATCGATTATCCACGCCCTGTCGAACAGGGGTCCAATCTTTTTCTGATGATCAGTGTTGCGGCGCTCTTGATCGGTGCTTTCATGGCGCTCGCTGCCGCCCTGATCAAGCATTATTTCCGGCAGGTCTTCATCGCGCCAGAGGAGGTTGAGCGAAAGCTCGGCCTGCCTGTCCTGGTCACCGTTCCCTTCAAGGCCGATCTGACTGTCCCGGTCGGCAAGACCTGATGTTTGCCATCACGGCAGGCGCGGAAGATTGCCAGGCACCGGCCCTGTGCCTGGCCGATGACCCGACCGACGGGCGAATCGCCAAGGCCGCTGCCGGATCATGAAAACCCGCGGCTGGCATTTCCATCTCACCAGCTTGGCGCCGGCCAATTTGCTGCTGGCCGTTGTCGGGCTTGGCGGTCTGGCCTTGTATAGCCGATTGATGACGACCGAGCAGTATGGCGCCTATGTTCTTGCCCTGACGGCGCAATTGCTGGGGCAGTGGTTGCTGTTCAGTTGGCTGACGATGAGCGTGGCCCGCTTCACGCCCCGCATGAGGAAGCCGCGGCAAGCCCGTGAATTGCTCACCACCGTCTATGCCATGGCTCTCATGGTCGGCCTGGCCCTGATGGGTCTTGCCTGGGGGCTTGACATGCTTTACCCGGAAGGGTCGGGCCGTTACCGCCCGCTTGTCTTTGCCACCATGAGCATGATGGTGTGCCGCAGCATGGCTCAGATTGGCCTGGAATCCCATCGCGCCAACCTGCGGATTGGTCGCTACAGCTTGCTGGAGTCGAGCCAGGCGCTGGCGGGCCTGGGTTTTGGCTACGTGCTGGTCAGCCGTGGTGCGGGCCAGCCGGAATTTGCCTTGTGGGGTAGCGCACTGGCCAATCTGGGGCTTTTGGTGGTGGATTTACCCTGGATCCTGCGCAACCTTCGCCCGGGCTGTTTTTCCCGGCCTCTGTTGCAATCAATCTGGCAGTATGGCTGGCCCATGGCGGTATCGCTGGTGCTTTGCATGTCGCTGGCCAGCCTCGATAGATTCCTTCTGGGCTACTTGACCGGTGAGGAGGCGGTAGCGCTCTATGGTGCCGCTGTTTCCATAGCCGAAAGACCCCTGTCGATCGCCTTTAACTGGATTGGTTCGGCTACCATTTCCTTGAGTTTCAACGCGCATGAGCGCGAAGGCATCAGCGCTGCGAACGCCATCATGCAAGGGGCTCTGGTCACTCTGATTTTACTCACCTGGCCAATGGCGTTCGGGCTGGCCGCCCTGGCTGAGCCAATCGCCACTTTCATGCTGGGCAGGGAGTTTCACCAAGGTGTTGCTAATCTATTGCCATGGGTTGCCCTGATCGGACTCCTGAAGGGTTTTGTGGATCACTACTTTGCCCAGACATTCCAGCTGACGGGCAGGACCGCGGCGCTTTCCGGAACCTACGCCGCTGCCTTGGGCGTCAATTTGCTGGCCAACCTGATCCTGATACCCGCATTCGGTCTGCCCGGCGCCATCGCCAGCGCCGTCCTGGCCTATGTCACGGCGATGATCCTGCAAGTGGCGTTGGCCGATGCCGGTTTGCGCCGGCGGCCCCCCATGATGGACATGTTGAAGGCCTTGCTTGCCTGTGGCCTGATGTACGGAGTGGTTCGCCTGCTGGCCTTTTCCGGCACGGTGCAGGGTTTGCTGCAGGGTGTCGGCGCGGGTGTGCTGAGCTATGGTCTCGTCGCCTATTGGCTCGACTTGGCCGGGATCCGGAGGCGCATTGCCCGGGGTTTGGCTGACCCCAAACGGTGATGACACGCTTCCATGCCGCCTGACATGCCGCCGGCCTTCCGGGCAACCCCGACGACAGATCCGGCGATGAGCGCATATCCGCTGTTGCCTGCCACCGGCAGCGTTTCACAAGCTGCCGGACTGCTTGCCCTCATTCTCTACTACGTCATGCCGGCCAATCTGCTGGTTCTGCTTGGCATACCCTACAACGTCCCGGGTGGCGCCTTGCCTTTCAAGTTTCATCCGGGCAGCTATCTGATTGCCCTGGCCTTCGTGGCGACCATGGTTCGCCGCGATCCGATGGGCCAGTTTGTCGCCCTGTCACGTCAGTTCCCGGCGCTTGCAGGGTATGCACTCATGCTGATCGGCATCATGGTTTACACCACGATCCGCTTCGGCACGGGCGGGGTCGGATTCTTCATCGATACCCTGTTTATCCCCTCGCTTCTGGTCGCGCTATTGTATCTCTCGCCCGATACCTACCGGCAGCGTCTTTTCTACTGGATACTGGGGTTGACTCTGGTGAACGCGATGCTCGGCATCGTGGAATCGGCAACGCAGCGGCGCCTCCTGCCCTACATGATTGGCGACGAGGAGGTTGTTGAGGATTTTTTCCGCTCCGCGGCGTTGACCAGTCATCCTCTGGAGAGCGCTCAGCGCACGGTCCCGGTCCTGTTCGCATGCCTGATCCTGCCGGTTGGCTGGCGCATTCCCTGCCTGCTGGTGCTGTTCCTTTCCTTGTTTGCCTTTGGCAGTCGTGGCGCCTTCGGTGCAGCCCTGTTGTTCATGTCCACCTGGGCGGGGTATGCAGCCTTCCGTGCGATGGTTGCCTCCAGGCTCGATATTCGCTGGTTGATCTGGGCTAGCCTGCTGTTGCCACTTGTCCTTGCTGCCGGCGGATATTCCGCCTGGAAACTGGATCTGGGCGCCCGCATCTTTGAAAAGCTGTTCTGGGACGATAGCGCGGCCAGCCGGCTCGAATCGGTTCAGCTGCTGGATGAGCTGACCCTGGGGCAGTTCCTGTTCGGTGCGGGTACCGATGGACTGGCGCAGTTGATCGATGCCAAGGGTGGCTACTTCAATATCGAGAACTTCTGGGTGGTTTTGCTCATCCAGCTCGGTATTTTCGCCTTCGTGCCGTTTGCCCTGGGGCTGATTGGCCTGATGGTCAGCGTGGCACGCAAGGGGCCGACGCCGGTGCGGTTGGCGGCATTCGTCTATTTGTTGCTTGCTTCCAGTAACGATGCGCTGTCCCACAAATCGCCCAACCTGAGCCTGCTGCTGGCGACCCTGATCGGGGCCACTGCCGTTGCCCGCACGCACCAGAATCAGGAGCCGATTCACCCCGGCCAGCATGAGCTCTATCGGAACCATCTCCGGCGCCTGCGCCAGCCGGTTCGTGAGCCTATGTCGCGGCCATGACGGACGTCAGTCGTTGGGGACATCGATATAGAGATTCAGCGATACGAGGTCAAAGTCGCGATCATAGACGACATCTCTGTTGAGGTATTGGTTCATGTAGCCGATTTCCGTGCGCCATACCTTGTCGAATTTGTATCCGACGCCGACAAAGACACGATTCTGGTCTATGCCGGAAACCGGGCCCCAGTTCACGGTATTGGCATTGACGAATAATTCGTCCGAGCCAATGAGTGACCATTTGTCGTCCAGGGGGTAGGCGAGCTTGAACTGCTGGCGAAAACGTACCCCGACTTCTCTGCCATTATAGCGACCTTCGCTAAGGTTTACGGTACGCTGCTCCAGCCGGGATCGGGAGGAAAAACTACCGATTGGGGTTGGCGTTGAATAGGTATATTGTTCCCAGGCACGGTTCTCGTTGAACGGGGATTCTAGTTTCGCGTAAGGATCCTTGACGGTCTGGAAGGCATAACCAACGTGGACGCTATGATTGTCATCGAACTTGTAGCCTATCGCATCATGCGTCACCATCGCGGCCAGAACCATGTTGCGGTCATTGTTGCCCGGGTATCCATATTGTTGTGCGGCACGCAAGGACAAGTCCGCGTAGTAGAGCCATGGAGAATCCTTGGCAAATTTTCCATTGACGATGACATTGCCCCACATGCCGAACAGCTGTTCGGTGCCTTCTACTCCGTCGGCCCCGCCGCCTCCCGCCAGAACCGGGACAGTAAAGGCCGATAAC